>NZ_JACJDN010000707.1:0-1913 GCF_014163565.1 Pseudoalteromonas sp. SR45-5
GTTTTGGAAGCAGGTTTTTTAAGTAACCTAAAATAAAATCAATATTTAAACTACGCTCATGCGCTTCATCAATAATAATCGTGTCGTATTGATTTAAAAAACGGTCTTGCTGAATTTCAGCCAGCAAAATACCGTCGGTCATTAATTTAATATACGTATTATTAGATACCTGATCGCTAAAACGAATTTTAAAGCCAACTTGCTGGCCAAGTTCACACTTCATTTCTTCAGCAATACGATTAGCCACAGTACGCGCTGCTAATCGACGTGGTTGCGTATGACCAATTAAACCATCAACACCGCGACCAAGCTCTAAACACATTTTAGGTATTTGCGTTGTTTTACCTGAGCCCGTCTCACCGGCAATAATAACCACTTGGTTATTTGCAATGGCGTCTTTAATTAATTCCTTTTTTTGACTTACCGGCAATTGCTCAGGATAAGTCACTTTAGGGAGGCCAGCTAAGCGTTTATCGCGTAATTCTTGGCTACGGGTTATATCAGCCGCTATTTTTTCAAGCGCGTTGGCATGCTTGTTTTCATCCGTTATTTTTTTTACGCCATGTAAGCGTTTTTTGAAAATGAATTGATCTTTTTTTAAGCACGTTTTTAGCTCGCCAAACAACTGACCTAGGTTTACCACCCGCATACCTTATAAAATTAGTTAAAGAGCCGTAATTGTATCAAATTAAACGGCTGGGGTTAATCCTACAAAATGCATAACGCGGGGTTGTTTGTTATATAAACGCTGCTATTGAACTAAACTGTGAATAATAAATTTATTTTAAACAATTATTTTCAGGGCTAACTACATTGAATAAATTAAATGACGTTGACTTATTCGTCACTAAAAATGCCCACGTAGGTCGCTTGCGTATTCGATTTACTTGCCCGATACATGCCAGAGGTATTAAACGGTAAGCTAATATTACCCTTTGTATCAATAATAATTACGCCGCCAGTGCCGCCAATAGGCTTAAGCACACCGTTTATAACTTCATCCCCTGCCTCAGCAATGGTTTTACCTTGGTACTTAACTCGCGCACATATATCGCTTGCTACGTTATAGCGAATAAAGTATTCACCATGCCCTGTTGCCGATACCGCGCACGATTCATTTTCAGCAAATGTTCCGGCCCCAATTACCGGCGCATCCCCCACACGACCATAACGTTTTGCGGTCATACCACCTGTTGATGTACCTGCCGCTAAATTACCATTTTTATCAAGCGCCACTGCGCCAACCGTGCCCATTTTGTAAGAGTTAGGTAATGCTTTGTGCGCGGCTTGGTACTCTTTACTGGTTGCTTTGGCTTTATCTAATTTTTGTTTTGCTTTTAAAAGCGCTTTGTAACGAGGCTCGGTATCAAATAAGTTATTTTCGACAAGCTCAACTCCTTGCTCTTTAGCAAACTCTTCAGCGCCTTGCCCACTAAGCATTACGTGTACAGAGTTATCCATTACCAAACGCGCTAAGTTAATTGGGCTCTCAATATGCTTTACACCCGCAACTGCGCCTGCTTCACGGTTTCGACCATCCATTATGGATGCATCAAGCTCATGCCCGCCATCGTAGGTGTATACCGCTCCACGCCCTGCATTAAAATAAGGGGATTGCTCTAATACTGCAATTGCTGCAGTCACCGCATCTAAGCTTTCGCCGCCTTGGTGTAATACTTTATAACCTGTCTCTACTGCTTGCGTTAATTTTGCACGATACTCTTTTTCTTGAGCGGGTGTAAATCGTGCTTTTTCAATTGTCCCTGCCCCACCATGAATCGCAATGGCAAAAGGAGTCTCTGCAGCTACTGCGCTATTACTTAAAGCAACAAAGCTGCTCGCAAAAATCGCTAATAATGGTGTTTTCATAATGAGTTCTTTTATGGGGAAGTTATAAACTAATGTGAATGGTT
>NZ_JACJDN010000708.1:0-1911 GCF_014163565.1 Pseudoalteromonas sp. SR45-5
GTTAATCTAAACTTGGTAATATTTGCTCACCAAACCACTCTGTTAATAAGCGTTTTTCGTAATATAGTGATTCGTCGCGGCCCATTTTAATTTTATCCATAAAGCCCATATCTTTGAGCTCCACATCAGTATCTTTACTAAGCACTGTACCGTCGTTATCGGTTAACGAATAATTAAGCTTAATGCGTGGAAAGTATATTGGTTTTACTACACGAATTTCCTCCATACCACCATAACGCACATCTCCCGCTAAATCTAAATCAGTAAACTCTACGTTTAACTTATAATCTTTTGGTAGTTGCTCAGCTAATTTAGACATATGTTTTTCAAAACTTGCCGCAATACTTTTGTGATACGAGCCCTTAGCTTGGTTAGACGCTCGCACATCACGATAATCATTAAAGTCATTCCATTTAACAACAGACTCACCAGCATGGGCAAGCGCAGGTAATGCGATACACATTGTTGTTGCTATTTTTTTAACTAAATTCATATCTTTCTCCAAAGAGGTAACCAATCACAAAAGTGTGGATTGGAGTAAACCTAGCATTAGCTATTACTAAAGCTATTTTAGCACTTGTTTATTAACTATAACTTAATCTTACGAATCAAGTGTTACTTGTTTTGCACAAAATGTAATCAAAAGTATTTAATGTGCTGATATCAAAAAAATACGATTAAAATCATATAAATTACAGATAAAACATGTAAATCACCTCTATTTATGGTGAAATTAACTTAATTGATAAAAGGTACCCACGGAGCTTTCATGACTATTTTAGTAACCGGTGGCGCAGGCTATATTGGCTCGCACACTGTTTTAGAACTTTTACAGCAAGGTAACGATGTTGTTGTTATTGATAATTTAAGTAACTCATCACAAGAATCACTTGCGCGCGTAAAAAATATAACAGGTAAAGAAGCCACTTTTTACCAAGGCGACATTCTCGATAAACCCTTTTTAGATTCTGTATTTGCAAAACATACGGTTGATAGTGTTATACATTTTGCGGGTTTAAAATCAGTAGGCGAGTCGGTTGCAAAGCCAGTTGAGTACTATCAAAACAACGTTCAAGGTACGCTTACGCTTGTTGATGCGATGCGCGATGCGGGTGTATTTAAATTAGTATTTAGCTCGTCAGCCACGGTTTACGGCGACCCAGCAAGCTTACCAATTAAAGAAGACTTCCCTGTAGGCGGTACTACTAACCCGTACGGCACATCTAAGCTGATGGTTGAAATGATGCTACAAGATATCGCTAAATCAGATGAGCGCTTTGCGTTTGCTATTTTGCGTTACTTTAACCCAGTGGGTGCACATGAGTCGGGCTTAATTGGTGAAGATCCTAATGGTATTCCAAATAACCTTTTACCGTTTATCGCACAAGTAGCGGTAGGTAAATTAAAGCAGCTCGCTGTATTTGGTGATGACTACGACACAGTTGATGGCACAGGTGTACGCGACTATATACACGTTGTAGATTTAGCGATTGGTCATTTAAAAGCGCTTGATAAAATTGCCAGCAGCACGGGGGCATTAGTTTATAACCTAGGTACTGGTAATGGTTACTCTGTACTACAAATGGTTAATGCATTTATTAAAGCAAGCGATCAGGCTGTACCCTATCAGGTTTCACCTCGCCGCCCTGGTGATATTGCAGCGTGTTATGCAGCGCCAGAGAAAGCACTTAATGAACTTGGCTGGGAAGCAGTGCGCGGTATTGATGAAATGATGCAAGATACCTGGCGCTGGCAGTCAAATAACCCTAACGGTTATAAGGGTTAAGTAAAAACGGCAAGTGAGAAAACATAGAAATTATGTAGTTTTGCTTCTCTAAAGCGCAGCGACCTCTTAGCCTCTTTGTGAATAAATCACTTAAAACCTTATTGCACAAAGAGAAGTAAAAGAGG
>NZ_JACJDN010000709.1:0-1910 GCF_014163565.1 Pseudoalteromonas sp. SR45-5
TGATAATTAAGCATAACAAGGTCTATTCACCTTTACTCTATTACAAAAAATACAAGAGAGCCTTATGTCAGGATTACGCCAATTTTCTTTTCCCGCTATCCAGCTAATGGCAAATTTAAAATACAAAACTAAAATCAGCTTAATGTTTGGAATTTTACTCGTTCCTCTATCACTTAGTTTGTTTTTTTTAGTCTCGCTATTAAGTGAAAGTATCGTTGTTTCAAAAATGCAGCAGCAAGGCTTAAAAGGCTACAGAGCTATACTTTCAAATCAAATGCAGGGAGATACGAATCAAAATATAAAAATAGCTCGCTCACTCGGCTTTGACATAAAAGACACACAAGCCAATGAAGTACTCGAACTTGTTTCTATTCAGTCAAACCTAGCATTAGATAGCCAGTTAGCCAGTGCTTATGTAAACCGCTCTTTAGTCACGCCGATTCCTGCACTTATAATGCAAATAAACTCAACAGCGCAAAGCGCAAACACTGTTTTGGCAAGTAATCGTTTTACGCCCGATACCTTTATAGCGCTTTCAAATTTTAGTAAATCACTTCCTTTGTACGAAAAACAACTAGATAAAATACTCAATGTAGCCACCAATGCAGATAAATCAGTAAATAAAGCGCTCATGCCTCCTTTAACTAGTTTACACAGTGCTGTGGGTGCATTTAAAAAAGCGATAGATGAAAAACTACTTGAGCCAGACGATATTCTATTAACTCAAGCAGAGTTCAATAAGCTAACAAACAACGTTCACAGTAGTATTAATCAACTTGTTAGTAAGAGCATTCCAACACTTGAGAGCCTTATAGAGGCAAAACTACAAACTCAACAGTGGACACGAAATCTTGTTTTAGCTGCTTCATTGATTAGTTTGTTATTTGCATTTTATTTAATGATTGGTTTTTATTTTGCGGTTGTTGATACCATTAATCGCTTTGCTGATGCGGCGAATAGAGCCGCGAATGGCGACTTAAATGCAACGATTGATTCAAGCACCAATGATGAAATGGGTATTATTGCATCGCGCTACAACGCATTACTTAATGCATTTTCACACTTATTATTTGATGTTAAAGCAAGTACAGAAGAGCTATGCGGCGCAACTAAATCGCTATCGCATGCGAGTAGCCAAACAAGCAATGATGTTTCAAAACAGCAAACTCGAGTAAATGCCATTTATAATGCACTAAGCGAAATGGCTCAAAACGCACTTGCAGTTGAAGAGTCAGCCCATCAAGCAACGCTTACCGCGCAAGATGCTGCTGCACATGTAAAACAAGGTTCAGACAATACAATGGAGCTTGCTAAATATATGCAAGATCTACAAATTGAATTTGCAGAGAGCCAACAAGCACTCGATAAACTAGCACAAGATAGCCAAGAAATTAGTAAAGTAAGTAAAGGGATCAGTGAAATAGCCGATCAAACAAACTTGCTTGCACTTAATGCCGCTATTGAAGCCGCGCGAGCCGGCGAGCATGGCCGTGGATTTGCCGTTGTAGCTGATGAGGTAAGAACACTTGCTCAGCGTACACAAACACAAACCCAAGAAATACATCAAATTATTAGCTCTTTACAACAAGCATCTGACGACACTCAGCAAAAAATGCGCTCAAGTGTTGAAAAAATGGAGCAATCAGTAAAAGCAGCCAATCAAACCAATGAAGTATTGCAAAGTGCAGAGCAAAGTATGGGCGATATTAAACATCAAGGTGAAGTAATTGCAGAGCGTGTTAAACAGCAATCAAATGCAACAACACAAGCATTAAATGATTCGCAAGAAGTGAGTAATTTAGCAGATCAAACGCTAACATCGGCTCAATCAACGCTACAAGATGCACAGCAATTAAGTCGCTTATCTAATGATTTAACCAAATCAATGCAGTTTTTTAAATCTTAAACGT
>NZ_JACJDN010000070.1:0-10268 GCF_014163565.1 Pseudoalteromonas sp. SR45-5
AACAGGTATTGGGCGTGCAATAAAGTAGCCTTGCCCATAATCAACACCAATTTCTTTTAGTGCAAAAAATATCTCTTCGTTTTCAACGTACTCAGCTACAGAGCGCTTATCGAGAGACCGACTAATATCATTTATTGCTTTTACTAACGCTAAATCTATAGGGTCATTGAGCATATCACTTACAAATGAGCCGTCAATTTTCACATGCTGTGCTGGTAGCTGTTTTAAATAATTAAATGTACTAAATCCAGTTCCAAAATCATCGATAGAAAAATGACAGCCTAAGCTATTAAGCTTCTCAATCATTTTACGAGTGGCCTTTAGGTTATTGATACTCGCAGATTCAGTTATTTCAAAAATTATCCGCGAAGCAGGCACGTTATACTTTTCAAGGTTTGATTCAATTAATGGCAATAAGCGTTCATCTAAGAACGATTGTGCTGACAAATTAATAGCAACTTGGTTTAACTCTGGGTGCTTAGATACACAAGCAATAGCATTACGTACAACGCATTGATCCATCAAAAATGTGTCGTTAAGCATTTCTAAAGAGGGAATAAACTGATTTGGGTATACGAGTTCACCTTTTAGTTTTAAGCGTAAAAGCGCTTCAAAATAAGCAACTTTACACTCTTTAAAATCCCAAATAGGTTGGTAATGTAGTTCAATATTATCTTGCTGTAGTGCTTGGCGAATTTCGTGGCCCCATTCAAGCCCTGTTTGTAGTGTATTGTTTTGAGCATCTTCTTTTGAATAGCAATGTACTAAGTTACGCCCTAGGTTTTTGGCAATATACAAAGCAATATCGGCTTGTTTTAAACACTCATTAGGGTCATTATTTTGTGTCGTGATTTGAGTTAAACCAATAGAGCAGCTAATAGTGTATATCTGATCTTCTGATTTAAAAGCATGTTTTTCTATCGCACTACACACACCTTCTGCAATAAGGTGTGCATCCAGTAAATTCATATTGGTAAGTATGACTGCAAATTCATCCCCACCAATTCTGCATACCAGGTGATCGTCGCCAATATTTGCTTTAAATAATTGCGCCACTTCTTTTAAAACTATATCGCCCTGATGATGGCCTTTACTGTCGTTTATTATTTTAAAGTGATCGAGGTCAATATAAATAACAGCATGCTCAATGCCATCATAGGTGTATTTATCCTGGCATATTTTATTAAGCTGTTGATCAAAATAATAACGATTATGCAAACCAGTTAATGGGTCATGGTGTGCTAAATGACGTAGTTGAATCTCAGCTTGCTTTCGTTCATGTATATTGTCGATAGTTGCGGTTATAGTCGCGTTGTTACGACTATTTTTTATTAGCTGCAATCTGCATTCAACCCAAATTAAATTGCCATTTTTGTGGGTTAACTTTACTTCTATTTGTTGCTGTTGCTCGCCACCATGTAAAATATCGTTAATAGTGTAGTCAAGCCTTCCTTTATCTTCGTTATTACAATAAGCGCTTAATGGGTTTTGTAGTGATGATTTAACACCAAAACCGCTTAATGTTTCCCATGCGGGGTTAATAAAACGAATATTACCTTGCTGATCGAGCTCTAAAACAACTGTATTTAAGTGCAATAAAATACGCTGATGAGCTGAAAATAACTCTTTGTAACGCACTTCGCTCACGCTTAATTGTTCTACTTTGTAAGCAAATTCAGCATAACTCACCATAAAATCTTCACGTCGTGCGGCGTGGTCACACACTTTGTTTAAAAATGAAGGATCGTAAGGGGCTCTAATAAAGTCGGTAACACCCGAAAGCAAAAGCTGCTCAGCGTAATCGGCATCGTCACTTTCTATAATTGTAACAATAGCTTGTTTAGAATTGTGCTGGAGGATTTCTTCAACGAGTACACTCGAGCTCTCTGCACTTGATGTAGTGGCATCGAGTAGCACAATTGAAAACTGCTGTTGGTTATAAGCGTTAAGTGCCGCTTTAGCTGAAGTTACGTGAGTGATAGCAAAGTTTAACTTTAACTGTTCACTTATTTTGTCGGCCGTATTTTGAAGTGGCTCTAATAATAATAAGTTTAGCCGGCTACTTTTTTCTAAGTGAGTAGATAAAACATTCGCAAGTACTTGAGGGAGCATATCTTTGTGCTCAAACGGTAGTACAGCATCTATCCCATAGCTTCGGGCTGTTGTTTCGGCAATCCGCTCACAGTAAATTGGCGGAATAAGTAAAATTGGTGTGTTTTTTGGTGTTTTTAGTAACCCTGAGCGGATCATCCTAGAAAAGCGCCAGCCATCAATTTTACCAACATTAATGCCCGTTATTATAATATCAACAGGGTGTTGTTTTAAAAGCTTTAAAGCTTGTTGGCTATCTTGCGCATCAATAAAGGTAAATACATTTAAGCTTTCTAAAGTGCCCTTAATCGCGCGACGTTCAGCACTACTTGCGTTTAATATTAGCAATTTAAGCTGGTTTGGCACGAGTTGAACACCCCTAATATAACTTATAATAATTTAGCCGAATAAGAATAGTGACATTTAACCATAAGAACAAGAGAATTTAATGGCAAACACGCAAACAGACATTATAAGTTTGGCTGATTTCTTGAGCTTAATATCCGATACATATACACTTGGCGCGATTTTAAATGATGTGGATTACTAATTATGCGCGTGGCTGACTTTAGCTTTGACTTACCTGATGAATTAATAGCTCGTTTTCCTAAAGCGGACAGAACCAGCAGCCGTCTACTCACTTTAGATGGCCCAAGCGGAACTTTAGAACATAAAGTGTTTAGCGATATACTTGATTTAGTAATCGAAGGCGATTTATTGGTCTTTAACAATACACGCGTTATTCCAGCACGTATGTTTGGTCAAAAAGCTTCAGGCGGAAAAGTTGAAGTACTTGTAGAGCGGGTATTAGATGAGCATCGCGTACTTGCGCATGTACGGGCAAGTAAGTCGCTTAAGGTCGGTAACGAAGTTATTTTAGAAGGCAAAGCCAAGGCAATAATGGTTGCACGCCACGATACTTTATTTGAGCTTGAGTTCGATCATAGCCAAAACGTGCTAGATATACTTAATGATATTGGCCATATGCCACTGCCTCCTTATATTGACCGGCCTGATACCGATGCTGACCGTGAGCGTTATCAAACTGTTTATGGAGAAAAACCAGGTGCAGTTGCAGCACCAACTGCAGGTCTACATTTTGACGATAAATTAATGACAGCACTGAAGGATAAAGGTGTAAACATGGCTTTTGTTACGCTACACGTTGGTGCTGGTACTTTTCAGCCGGTACGAGTTGATAGTGTTGATGAGCATGTAATGCACTCAGAGTACATAGAAGTACCTGATGACGTAGTTGCAGCTGTTGCGCAAACTAAAGCAAATGGTGGGCGTGTAATTGCGGTAGGCACAACTTCAGTTCGCTCATTAGAGTCGGCTGCTAAAGTTCACGGCGGCAAGTTAGATACGTATTTTGGTGATACCGATATATTTATTTTTCCGGGTTATCAATTTAATGTTGTTGATGCCATGGTCACAAATTTTCACTTACCAGAATCAACGCTTATAATGTTAGTCAGCGCATTTAGCGGCCAAGACAATATTATGGGCGCTTACAATACTGCAATAGAGCAGCAGTACCGCTTTTTTAGTTATGGCGACGCCATGTTTTTAACACGAAAGTAACAAAATATTGTTTAATACTCAGTAGAATATATTAAAACCCCCAGCTTAGTTGCTGGGGTTTTTGTTTGCGGCAATTGGCAAAACTGAATTTATCGCAGCTAATAGTATTAGTGAGGCAAAAAGGGTAGAATCAGGCGGTTAAATTATAGCTTGTTGGACTGTTTTTCCGACATTGAGGATGATATGAAATTTGAATTAGATTGTACTGACGGAAAAGCGCGCCGCGGCCGCTTAATTTTTGACCGTGGTGTAATAGAAACACCTGCTTTTATGCCTGTTGGTACTTACGGTACTGTAAAAGGTATGACGCCAGATGAAGTTAAAGCCACTGGTGCGCAAATATGTTTAGGTAATACCTTTCATTTAATGCTTCGCCCAGGTACTGAGATCATTAAACAACATGGTGATTTACACGACTTTATGAATTGGGACTTCCCAATTTTAACTGACTCAGGCGGTTTTCAAGTATTTAGCTTAGGCGCAATGCGTAAAATTACTGAAGAAGGCGTTTTATTTCAATCTCCAGTAAATGGTGATGAAATTATGATGTCGCCTGAAAAGTCGATGGAAGTACAGCGCGACTTAGGCTCAGACATCGTTATGATTTTTGACGAGTGTACGCCATACCCAGCAACTGAAAAAGAAGCTAAAGATTCTATGGAGTTATCTCTTCGTTGGGCTAAGCGCTCAAAAGAAGGGCATGGCGATAATCCATCTGCTTTATTTGGTATTATCCAAGGTGGTATGTACCCAGAATTACGTGCACAATCACAAGCTGGCCTTGAAGAAATTGGTTTTGACGGTTATGCATTAGGTGGCCTATCAGTAGGTGAGCCTAAAAACGAAATGATGAATATCCTTGATCATTGTGCGTTTAAAATGCCAGAAGACAAGCCTCGTTACCTTATGGGTGTAGGCAAGCCAGAAGACTTAGTTGAGTCGGTTCGCCGTGGTATTGATATGTTTGACTGTGTTATGCCAACACGTAATGCGCGTAACGGCCATTTATTTATTACCACGGGTGTAGTAAAAATACGTAACGCAGTGCATAAAACAGATACAGGGCCACTTGACCCTGAGTGTGATTGCCATACGTGTAAAAACTATTCACGAGCTTATTTGCATCACCTTGATAAATGTAACGAAATTTTAGGTGCGCGACTAAACACAATTCATAACTTACGTTACTATCAACGTGTTATGGAAGGTTTACGTAATGCAATTAGCGAAGGTAAATTAGAAGAATTTGTACAAGATTTTTATGCTCGCCGAGGCCAAGATGTGCCAGAGTTAGCAGATATAAAAAATTAAACTTTAAAATTAAAGAGGAAGTATCATGAGTTTATTTATTTCAAATGCACACGCAGCAGCTGGTCAACCTGCGGCAGGCGGTGGTTGGGAAATGCTAATAATGTTAGCTATTTTCGGTTTGGTTTTTTACTTTTTAATCTACCGCCCACAAGCTAAGCGCGTTAAAGAGCACAAAAGCTTAATGAGTATGATGGCTAAAGGTGATGAAGTACTTACCCAAGGCGGTTTAGTGGGTAAAATTGTGAAAATTTCTGAAGAGAAAGATTTCATCGTTATCTCTTTAAACGAGCAAGCAGAAGTTACAGTACAAAAATCTGCAGTATCTGCAGTATTGCCAAAAGGCACAATGAAGTCGCTATAAAAATAATAAGGACGACCCCGTGTTAAACAAGTTTCCAGTTTGGAAGTATTTACTTGTTTTAGCTGTGGTAGCCATTGGCCTTTTATATGCCTCTCCAAACTTGTATGGTCGCGATCCGGCCATACAAGTTTCAGGTGCTAAAGGCGCTGATGTCGATCTCAGTGTTGTAGACAAAGTAAACGCAATCCTTAAAACAAATAATGTAACCGCTAAATCGACAATACTTGAAGATGGACAAATTTTAGTTCGTTTAAAAAATGTTGAAGAGCAACTTAAAGCGCATGACTTACTACGTGATTCGCTGAGCGATGATTACATTTCTGCTATTAATATGGCACCTGCTCAACCAGCTTGGTTAAAAGCGGTCGGTGGTAACCCTATGAAGCTAGGTCTTGATTTAAGTGGTGGCGTACATTTCACCATGGAAATCGACATGGCAACAGCGGTTGATAACCAGCTTGAGCAAATGGAACAAGATTTTCGCAGTGACCTGCGCGAAGAAAAACTACGTTATCGTAGTGTTCGCCGCGTAGCAGGCTCCGATCGTATGCGTGTAGAAATGCGTACCGAAGAAGACAAAAATGCTGCAGAGAGTTTCTTAGAAACTCGCTACCCGCTAAATGTCTACATTGATGACAGCAGTAACGATAAAGCATTTTTTGCGACAATGAGTGAGCAAAAACTCAAAGAAATTCGTGACTACGCTATCAAGCAAAATGAAACGATTATTCGTAACCGTATCAACCAAATTGGTGTTGCAGAGCCTAACGTACAACGCCAAGGCGCTGAGCGTATTATTGTTCAACTACCAGGCATTCAAGATACTGCACGTGCTAAAGAAATTTTAGGCGCGACAGCAACACTTGAATTTCGTGAAGTAGACGAAAACGCAGATATTAGCGCTGCTGCCCAAGGTCGTATCCCAGCGGGTACTGAAATGATCATGAGCCGCGACGGTTACCCTGTTGTACTTAAAAAGCGTATTATTTTAGAGGGCAGCCATATTACGGGCGCGCAATCTGGCGCTGATGAATACCAACGTCCGCAAGTAAGTATTACGTTAGATAGCAAAGGTGGGGCAAAAATGAATGCCTTTACCAAGCGTGCTATTGGTAAGCGTATGGCAACGGTATTTATTGAGTACAAGCCATCAGGTAAAAAAGATGCAAACGGTAAAGCGCTTCCGCCTATTAAGGTTGAAGAAGTTATTAACGTAGCAACGATTCAAGCCCGTCTTGATCGCTCGTTCCGTATTACCGGCATTGATAACCCAGCAGAAGCACATAACTTAAGCTTACTACTTCGTGCTGGTGCACTTGTAGCGCCAATTCAAATTGTTGAAGAGCGCACAGTAGGTCCAAGCTTAGGACAAGAAAATATTGAAGCGGGTATGACTGCGGTTGCACTTGGCTTTGCGTTTGTACTTGTGTTTATGCTTGTGTACTACAAAGGTTTTGGTATGGTTGCAAACCTTGCGCTTGCGGCTAACTTAGTACTAATTGTAGGTGTTATGTCTTTAATTCCGGGCGCTACACTTACGCTACCAGGTATTGCCGGTATTGTATTAACGGTAGGTATGGCGGTTGATGCTAACGTACTTATTTTTGAACGTATTCGTGAAGAGCTGGCCGATGGCCGTAGCCCTCAACAAGCGATTCATTTTGGTTACGATAGCGCATTTAGCACTATATTTGATGCCAACATCACGACACTAATTGCTGCCATTATACTGTTTGCAGTGGGCACTGGTCCGATTGCGGGCTTTGCAGTGACACTTGCGATTGGTATTTTAACTTCAATGTTTACAGCCATCGTTGGTACCCGTGCGGTAATCAACTTATTTGTTGGTGGTAAACGCATTGATAAACTTTCGATTTAAGGAGCAGACATGCAAATTTTAAGTTTGGGTAGTAGAACCCTTCGTTTCATGTCTCTTCGAAAAGTGGCTATGGGTTTCTCGACGCTACTAATTTTAGCGTCGTTTGCATCAATTTTTATCAAAGGCCTAAACTTTGGTTTAGATTTTACCGGCGGTACTGCGGTAGAAGTGGGTTTTTCACAACCGGCTGACCTTAAAAAAGTACGTGATGCACTAGCTGATAATGGTTTTGCTGATGCATCAGTGCAGCTATTTGGTTCAAGCCAAGAAATTTTAGTTCGCTTAGCACCACGCGGTAGCGATGTAAAAGCTGAAGTAATTGGTAACCAAGTAATCGATGCACTTAAAAAAGCAGACGACAGCGTAGTAATGCGCCGTATTGAATTTGTAGGCCCAAGTGTAGGTGAAGACTTAAAAGAGCAGGGTGGCCTTGCCATGTTAACTGCGCTTATTTGTATCTTAATCTACGTTGCGTTTCGTTTTGAATGGCGCTTTGCAGTAGGTGCGGTAGGTGCACTACTACACGATGTTATCATTACTGTGGGTTTATTTTCGGTATTAGGTTTAGAGTTTGATTTAACTATATTAGCGGCAATTCTTGCGGTAATTGGTTATTCACTCAATGATACGATTGTTGTATCAGACCGTATACGTGAAAACTTCCGTAAGGTACGCATTGACGATACGATAGAAATTATTGATATTTCACTTACGCAAACACTTAACCGTACACTTGTAACATCAATCACGACTATTTTAGTATTGATTGCCTTGTTTACATGGGGTGGACAAACCATTCATGGTTTTGCAACTGCATTACTGTTTGGTGTGTTTATTGGTACTTATTCTTCGATTTATGTTGCAAGCTCTGTTGCTATAGCAATGGGCGTAAGCAAAGAAGATTTAATACCAGAAGTAATTGAAAAAGAAGGCGCAGACCAAGACGCTATGCCGTAACTAGATTTGTACTTAATAAAAACCGCTCTTATGAGCGGTTTTTTTATGAGCGCATTTTTTTGCGCAATAAAAATGTCATACACACTTGGTACTTTATTGCTCCAATCAAAATAGTTGTAAGGCAAATACGTGACGATTCAGCGCAAAGTATTAGAGTACATTTTAAAAAGCGGTGAAATAACAACGCTGTTTCAGCCTATTTTTGATATTAGTAATCAAGTTATTTTAGGTTACGAAGCACTTAGTCGAGGACCTAAAAATAGCCCGTTAGAAATGCCTAATACGTTATTTAAAGTTGCCCATGAGGAATGTTTAATTTCGGAGCTTGAATTACTATGTCGCTCTAAAGCGATTGAAAACTTTGTAAGGCTTAAGCTACAAGGTAAATTATTTTTAAATGTAAGCCCTAAAACACTACTAGACCCTTGCCACCCTAAAGGGGAAACATTGCACCTAATAGAGCAATTTGGCTTAGCTGCTAACCGTGTAGTTATAGAGGTTACTGAGCAAGAAAAAGTAGATGATGGCTTCTTGTTATTAAAAACGATAGCCCATTACCGAGAGCTCGGTTTTACTATAGCAATAGATGATTTAGGCGCTGGGTATTCAGGGTTAAAGCAATGGTCTGAACTATGCCCTGATTTTGTAAAAATTGACCGCTATTTTATTGATCATTGTGATGAAAGCGAAGTTAAAAAAGAGTTTTTGAAATCTATTACTATTTTGGCCAGAGCTACTAATACTCAGGTTATTGCTGAAGGCATCGAGCGTCCAGAAGAGCTTACATTTGTAGAAAACTTAGGCATTAGTAATGTACAAGGGTTTTTACTCGAAAAGCCAAGCATAAAGCCAAGTGAAGATTTCAGCTCAGAGCAACTAAAAGCTCTTTCATTTACGCAATCAAACACATTGTTTGATCAATCTATGGCCATAGGTCGCTTATCGGTTACGCAACCTGCAATAAGCAGCGACACTCGCTGTAAAGATGCGCATAAGCTCTTTGAGCAAGATAAATCACTCATAAGCATTGCAGTGTTAAATACTGAAAACCAGCCAGTAGGGTTACTTCACAGAGATCAATTAACAGAAGTTTTTGCAGCGCCCTATGGGCATGCTCTTTACGATAAACGCCCCGTTACTGCACTGATGGATAAGCAGCCCTTAGTCGTTGACGAAAACCAATTACTCGATACCGTAAGTAAACAAATAACTGAGCAAGACTTTGATATACGCCGCCATATAGTGATAACCAGAGAAAACGCTTATTTAGGTTTAGCGCCGCTTCGCGATATTTTAAAACACATAACCGAAGAAAAAATACGCCATGCACAACACGCTAATCCACTGACTATGCTCCCTGGTAATGTGGCAATTAATGAAGCTATAGAGCAGCGATTAAAAGCTAGTAATCCGTTTTCACTCGCGTATATAGACTTAAATCATTTTAAGCAATTTAATGACTTATACGGCTACGCTAGCGGCGACAGTGTAATTAAACTATTAGCTGATGTAACAGTGCAAGCGTGTAAAAATAGTGCTAACTTTGTAGGACATATAGGTGGCGATGACTTTATGGTGGTGTTTGATCAGCACAACGCGGTTGATATATGTAATACCATTATTGAGCAATTTCAACTCCAGTCTCGTATATTTTTTACACCTGAGCACATAAAGAGCGAAGGGTATTGGGCCACAAATCGTGAAGGAGAAAAGCAATTTGTGCCGCTACTAACGTTATCGATTGGCTTAGTTGAGCCTGATTTACAACAATGTAAAAACAGTCACCAAGTTGCAGCACTCGCAACTGATGCTAAAAAAGAAGCCAAACGTTATCGCCATAGTTATTTGTTTATTTGCAAACGTAAAGGGCCTGCGCCCGCAGTGGTGCGCCTAGCAAGCAATAAGCAGGTAATTTAAATAAAAATAGGTAATTATTATGTTGCCAATAAAAATCTCGACCAGTGTACTTGGTCTGCTTGCAAGTTTTGCACTTATGGCGCAAGAGCAAATAATTAATGTAGCCCAAAAGCAAGATACTCAAAACGCACGAGAAGAGTACTTAAGTGAGCTACTGGTACGTGCACT
>NZ_JACJDN010000710.1:0-1898 GCF_014163565.1 Pseudoalteromonas sp. SR45-5
AAGCGGGCGATGTAAAATTAAAAAATAACGTAATTGTAGGTAAACCAAGTTGGGAAACACCTGCATTTAGCGACGAAATAGAAAAGTTTGTAGTTAATCCTGAATGGCGTATACCCACCTCAATTGCCACCAAAGAAATTGCTCCAAAGGTAGCCGAGGACCCTGACTATCTTGTAAAAAATAATATTGAAATTAGAAAAAACAGCTACCTAGACTCACAAACTGTTAATCCAAGCAATATTGATTGGGACTCTATTAAGCCGTACCAATTTGATCACTTTTTAGTAAAACGTGCTGGTGAAGAAAACCCCCTAGGGGAAGTTAAGTATTTATTCCCCAATGCCGAAGCAATTTATGTTCACGATACACCAGCAAAGCACCGCTTTAGCCAAGCAAACCGAGCCTTATCGCATGGCTGTATAAGAATAGAAAAGCCTTTTTCGTTAGCGCGTGAAATTATTAAGTACGAAGGAGAAGCGCAAACACTCAATAATATGGACAGCGCACTTGCTCAAAACAGTACTCAGACGTTTTATTTAGATGAGCCTCTTCCTATTCATTTAGTTTATTGGACTGCATGGGTTGACGAAAATAAGCTGGTTAACTTTAGAGATGACATATATCAACGCGATAAAAAAGCGCTATTCAAAAATGATGAACAGTCGGTGATTGCCGCTTTATTAAAAAATAAATAATGAGAGGGTTTATGCAATTTATTCATTATATTTCTATCGCCATATTCACAATTATATTTAGCAATAGTGTATTTGCTGCCGCGCCTACAAAGCCTGCGCATCAGGTAGTTGATATAAAAAACAAAGCCAACTTTGAAGATGCAGAATTTAGCCTAAAAATTAACGACATAGTTATGCCATATTCGGTGTTTTTAGTATTTGTAATGCCCAAAGAGCAAGTTGAGTTTGAAGTACTTTTTGCGCAATCAAAAAATGCTTACACGCTAATTAACACTCAAGGGAAATCTAAGCTTACAGACACCAACCGCTGGCAATGGCAAGCACCCAAAGAGCCTGGTTTAACAACGGTAATTATTGAGTCGCCCGATAAAAAACAGCGTATGAAAATCAACGTATTTGTAAAAGTACCGGCAGACAATGTTGAAGGAGGAAAGCTCAAGTATTACCACATTGGGCACTATCCTAAACATTCACAGATTAAAGACGCTTCACACTACATAGTGCCCGATGGCTTTGTTAAGGTAACGCCTGAAAATGAAAACGTAAAAATATCACCTCACTTTTCACTAAAAGAATTTGTTAGTAAGCAGCGAAGTAAGTACCCAAAGTATTTATTTTTACAAAATAAATTACTACTTAAACTAGAAAAAATACGCAAAGAACTGATTTTAGAAGGTATACCGGTTAGTAATATGGTGGTTATGAGCGGTTATAGAACTCCGTACTACAACAAATCAATTGGCAATGTAAAACTTAGCCGACATGTATTTGGTGATGCTGCCGATATTTTTATAGATAACGATGGCAACTACCGTATGGATGATATAAATAATGACGGTAAGCATTCAATTGGTGACGCTAAAGCGATGGCCGATATAGTGGAGTCGTTAGCTAGACGTGAATCATTTAAAGGTTTGCTAGGTGGTTTAGGTATTTATGGGCCTAAGTCGCACAGAGGCGCATTTATACATGTTGATACGCGTGGTTTTAAAGCGCGATGGGTGAGTAAGTAATTGCAACGGCTACCTCATTTAGCATAAAGCTAAACTAGCTAAGTCTAATTGTACAAGAGATTAGCTAAGCCAAGGTAGCTTGGTTTTTATAAGTCCTTTGTTTTATAAACATTTTATACCTTTACTGAGCTAGTCTTTTTTGCTTTAAACTGAGGCGCTTATGTGAGCTATAAACATGGTGTGTATCAGC
>NZ_JACJDN010000711.1:0-1896 GCF_014163565.1 Pseudoalteromonas sp. SR45-5
GAGCCTTTTTAAAAAGTGGTCGAAACACCATAATACATAAAGATAAAAAGCATGATTTAGTGATTGTAAACTCTGAAATTCATCCTCGAATTAAAGTAACGCAACATGGTCTGGAGCCATTTAAAGAAGAACTACCTAAAAACCGCCGTGATGCAAAAGAGCGTTATTTAGAAATGGTTTATGTAAGTAGCGCTGATGTATTTGGCGAAGAAAAGCAGTTGCTGTTTATTCAAGCTCTAGACGGGCGTGAATACAAAATAGATTACAGTAAAATCGGTACGAAGTTGTTTGTACGTATTCATCAAGACACATATATGTAGTACTTTAATGGCATCTTTATTGCTAGTGATTACACTATAGTAATTATTTGACATAATAAGGTGCTGCGTATGAAAGCGTTTGCTTTAATCCCCCTCATTTCTTGTAGTTTACTGAGTGCGTGTGGAGGCGGTGGCGGTGATAGCGATAATACAGTTGTTGAAACGTCTGTTAATGCTGGAGCCGATTTACAAATTATCGAAAAATCTGAATTTACCATCACAGCACAAGGTTCCCCCGCTGATGGTACTTTTTCATGGCAACAAGTTAGTGGCCCAAGCATAGAAGGTTTCCCCCTTGAAGGCGCTGAGCAAACACTTACTGCACCTGACGTAAAAACTGATAGTGAAATAATATTAAGAGTGAGCTATCAAAGTACAGGTAGTAGCGCTGTTAGTGACGACATTTCTATTTCAGTGAGCTCTAATAACCAACTACCTCTTGCTGTTGTTACACAAACATCTCCTGAAACACTTCCCTCTGTATACAAAGATACAGTGACTTTGAGTGCCCTAGAGTCGAGCGATCCTGATGATAATGGTCAAATTGATAGTTATTTGTGGCAATTGCTATCGGGTCCTGATTTAGATATTGAGAGTTTTAATGAATCAACTCTTAGCTTTTCTCATCCATTACTTGAAAGCAACGTGAATTTATCTTGGCAGCTAACTGTCACTGATGATGAGGGTGGCGAGGCGAGCACTCAATATTCAATGACACTCAACAAAACAAATGAGTTAGTAGATGCAAATGCAGGCGCAGATCAAAATGTCGAAGAGTTTGAACAAGTAACGCTTGATGCAACAAATAGCGAAACCGTTACCGATACCTATAAGTGTAAATGGCAACAACTTACCGGTAATAGCGAAACATTAAGCAATAGCGACCAATGTACAACGACATTTTTTGCCTCAGATGTTGATACTGAGTCTACATTGAGCTTTGAAGTCACGGTAACCGACTCAAAAGGACGCACCGATACAGACTCTTTATTTGTTGATGTATCACCCAAAGCACTTGGACTCATCAACGATAGTGGTGTTGGTGAGTGTTATAACAATACTCAACGTATTAATTGTGAGAGTGATGACTTTCCAGCGCAAGATGCAGAGCTTGGACGCGATAGCTATGCAAACCGCTTAGATAAAGTTGGCAAAGGTAATTTAGCGTTTGATTACACTAAACTTAATCAGTTTGCTGATGAAGTTGGTGATGATAGTAGTGACTTTACCTGTATACGCGATAATGTTACTGGGCTTGTATGGGAGGTGAAAAGTGTGGCATCTGGCACGGTACCAAATACTTCGCTACGTGATGGTCAAAATCATTACTTTTGGGATGTAGGCAATACGACTTTTACCGATACCAGTACAGCCAATTCAACGTGTCCGGACAATACAAGTTGTGGAGTACAAAGTTATATAAACGAAGTTAATGATTTAGATTTTTGTGGTGGTACTAACTGGCGATTACCTACTTATACAGAGCTTTTGGGCTTAATTGATTACGGTAAACAAGGGCAAAGCATATTAATTGATGAGGCATTTTTTCCTAATATGCCAAGTGAAAGTGCATTAA
>NZ_JACJDN010000712.1:0-1895 GCF_014163565.1 Pseudoalteromonas sp. SR45-5
GCAGCAATACTCTTATGTATATTAACGGCCTGCGGTGCACCTAATAATATTAATCGTATTACCAGCTCTGACTCAGTTGTTGTTATTAATGATAAGAACGGTCGTTATAAAAATTTATACACAGGTGAAAAAACATATCCCACTACCTGTACTGAAAACTGCTACCCAGCTCACCCAGACTTACTATGCAAAACCGGCAGCGAAAACTGCCAGTACCAAGGCCAGCAAACTAAACCACAACTTAGCACTGGCTATACCGTACGCTGGCTTGGTCACGCTAGTTTTGTTATTAACACTCCAAATGGTCAAAGTGTGCTGTTTGATCCGGTAAAAAATCAGTTTGATTCTCCAGTGGCACTTGGCTTTAAACTCGGCGGTGGCATTTATCGTAAAGCAGGCGCTTGGCCTAGTGAGCAAGAACTCGAAAATATTGATGCGGTAATGTATTCGCATATTCATTACGATCATTTTAATAAAGCCGACATACAAAGCATTGGCAAGAAACCTCGCTATTTAACACCACTCGGGATGGCCGACAACTTCCCTACCGGCGGTTTTAACATTAGCGAAATGCCGTGGTACTCAACAACCAACATTGACGACTTAGTTATTAACGCCGTGCCAGCTCATCATTTTAGCGCTCGCGTATTAGTGCCCTTTATTTACGAAGATAACAATAAAGACTTATGGAATGGCTGGCTGCTTGAACAAAACGGTAGCACCTTATTTTTTGCAGGCGATACAGGCTACTCAAAACATTTTAAAGACATACAGCAAAAATATGGCGATATAGATGTATGCTTAATCCCAATCGCTTCTTACTACAGTAAAGAAAGTGGTAAATTTTATCGTTACGTTCACACCACACCAGAAGACGCGCTCAACGCAGCACAAGAGCTTAACTGCAAAGTAATGATACCGTGGGGATACGGTAACTCAAGTTGGAAAATGGGCGACCACAGCAGTCATTCAGCCCTGCTGCGCTTATTGCATATGTACAATAAAATGGATTCAAAAGTACCGCTGTATATTTTAAACGAAGGCGAAAGTATTTCACTGTAACTATTTACTTAGCTGTTTTAAGATTGTTATTACATTAAGACGAATCGACAATAAAATTGAGAGATTAATGAAGAAATTAGCACTCGCCTTAGGCTTTTTATTAAGCACGCCAGCAATGGCTATTGATGTTGAACATACATCAACTCCAATTACTATTGATGGCGTATCAGAAAGCGTATGGGATAAAGCCGCTTGGCACGACATGCCTTATCTAATGGATGGCACACTGCCATCAAACGATGCCGACTTTAAAGGGCGTTATCGTTTATTGTGGGATCAAAACTATTTATACCTACAAGCCGATATTGTGGATGATGTTCTAATAGATACACACGCAGATCCAACCTATAAATATTGGGATGACGATGCGCTTGAAGTATTTATTGATAGCGATGCATCGGGCGGTAATCATCAATTTAATCACACCGCATTGGCGTACCATATTGGCCTTGATAACCAAGCTGCCGATTACGGACCTGATAAAAAAGCCCATTTGTATACCGACCACCTAGTTAGTAACTGGAAGCGCAATACCACCGCGCCTTTTAACATCACCTGGGAAGTAGCGATAAAGATCTACCCTAATGATTATAAAGAAGGTGCTAAAAACACCCCACTTACACTTAGCGAAAAGCAAGTAATCGGCTTTATGTTAGCGTATTGCGATAACGATGGCAGTGAGGTGCGCGAGCATTTTATGGGCTCACACGAAGTACAGCCGGTAAATGGCGACAGAAATCGTGGTTTTATAGATGCCGACGTATTTGGCAAAATAACCCTACTCCCTAAAAAGTAAGCCCCCAACACCAATAAGTAGGTTGGGTTGAGCGAAG
>NZ_JACJDN010000713.1:0-1894 GCF_014163565.1 Pseudoalteromonas sp. SR45-5
TGTATTACAGAGATATTATTAAAATAGCTCTTCTTCGGTTTTTGTGTCTTCTTCAAATATATCGTTTGGCTGAGATAGCACATACTTTGTCGGTGCAGTGCCTTTTTCGAAGTATTCAAAGCGGCTGGTGTAGTCATTTTTGTGGCTTAGCAAACCAGTGGCTAAATCAATACGAATCGAAACAAGCCCCTCAGGTGGCTCAATTGGCGCTTCAGGTGTTCCCTCAAGTGCGGCTTTCATAAATTCAATCCATGCAGGCTGCGCTGTTTTAGCCCCCGATTCAGCACCAGATATTTGGCTGCTATCTAAGTTGTTATTGTACGTAGAACGGCCAAGAGCGTTACCTGGGTTATCAAAGCCCACCCACACAGAAGTCATTACTTTACTGTTAAAGCCACTAAACCAGGTGTCTACAGAATCGTTTGTTGTGCCTGTTTTACCCGAAAGATCACGACGTTCTAAAGCTTGTGCGCGCCAACCTGTACCACTCCAACCCGTTTTATGGGCCCAACTACCGCCGCCCCAAATACCACTGTGCATTGCATCAGCAATTAAAAATGCATTCTGCTTAGAAATAATTCTCGGTGCACATTTTTTTGTTGGCTTCACTTCATCACTACTATTATGAAGTGAGAATTCATTGTGTGTTGGTAAAGATTCTTCGTCACAGGCAAGGGCAGGGTTTGCTTTGAACAATACATTACCGTAAGCATCTTGAATTTCTGAAATAAAGTAAGGTTCAATTAAGTGGCCACCATTGGCAAATGCGCTCATGCCACGAGCAAGTTCAAGTGGAGTAATGGAAGCACTACCCAGTGCTAGTGATTCACTGCGATTAATGTCTGAATCTTTAAAGCCAAACTTTAATAAATGATCAGCTGTACGTTGTAATCCAACGCCGCGTAGTAAGCGCACCGAAATAACGTTTTTAGATTGTGCTAAAGCACGGCGAATTCTTATCGGACCATTATATACAGCAGGACTGTTTTTGGGACGCCATGCTACGCCTTGGCTTTTATCCCATTGGTTTATAGGAGCATCGTTTAATATAGACGCAAGCGTGTAACCTTTTTCAAGTGCTGCTGAATATATAAAAGGTTTTATATTAGAACCTACTTGACGCTTTGCTTGTACCGCTCGGTTATATTGACTTTGCTCAAAGCTGTAACCACCTACAATAGCTTTAATTCTGCCATCTTGTGGGTCGAGTGACACAATAGCACTTGATGCTTCTGGTATTTGGCTTAGTAAGTAGCTGTCATCTTCATTTTTACGCACCCATATTTGCATTCCTGGCGTTAAAATATCTGTAGCTGCTTTTGGAGCAAAACTTTGGCGGTAACGAGTAATATATTTACGCGCCCATTTTAAGTTATCCCAAGTAAGAGTTGTGCGCTCGCCACTTTTAAGTAATACCGACGCTGTTTTATCATTAACACTAAGCACGGCTGCTGCTTTCAAAGTACCCAACTCATTTACGCTTTGTAATTTATTGAGTATTTGTTGCTCAGTTAAAGCAGGTTGTGTTTCAGGGGCCCATAAAACATCTGTTGGTCCTCTAAAACCATGGCGCATATCGTAATTATGTAAGTTATTTACAAGTGCGTTTTGCGCTGCTTTTTGAACTTTAGACTCTACCGAGGTGAAAATTTTAAAACCTGAGTTGTAAGCTTTATCTATTCCATAACGCGAGACCATTTCAGCGCGCACCATTTCAGAAATATACGGGGCGTATAAATTTATTTCAGCACCATGAAAATAAGCGGTGATAGGTTGGCTCGTTGCTTCGTTATATTCTTCTTGAGTAATATAATTTTCAGTTAATAAACGCCCTAAAACAACATTTCGGCGTGCTTTTGCACGCGTTGGGTTACGAATTGGGTTTAAAGCTGAA
>NZ_JACJDN010000714.1:0-1893 GCF_014163565.1 Pseudoalteromonas sp. SR45-5
TCTTTGTATTGTATTTTTAAGCTTTCTGGATCATCAAAAAAGTGTGTTCCGTCATCAATTTCAACATACTTTATATCTAGGTTTCGCTTTGCTTTATCATAAAAATATTTTGATTGTCGATAGTCAACTCTCGTATCTTTTGTCCCATGGATAAGCAAAATTGGGGCTTTAATTCGGTTAATCATATTGATTGCCGAAACCTCAGATAATGCATCAACGGCTTTACTATCAGTCATATCAACAATATTACCTAGGTAGGCATCTTGTCGCTCTTCATCTTCAACTAACCCTTTTAGATCCGATATTCCAGAAATACTAATAATGCATTTAAAGCGTTCGGGCTCTTGCCATGCAGCTGTTAATGCAACATAACCACCATAACTTGCGCCATAAATACATGCATTATTTTTTGATGTTAATCCGGTTCTAGTAGCCCAATCCATCGCATCATATACATCTTGTTGCATACGTTTACCCCACTGATAATAACCATCAGTTTCAAAAGCGCTACCAAAACCTTCTGAGCCCCTGAAGTTCACTTGCAATACCGCATAACCTAAACTAACTAAATATTGAAGCTCTCGATTAAAGTATTTGTAGTCTCGACTATGCGGTCCTCCGTGAGGCATAACAATTAGCGGCGGAGTTTTAATCCCTTCTGGTTTTGTAAAATAGCCTGAGATTTCAGCTCCATCACTCGCTTTAAAGCTATAGTTTTGCACTGGTACAAATTTATTACGTGCTAAATAAGGAAATTTAGATAGCCAAGCGCCGCCCTTCTTTGTGTTTAAATCAAAATAATAATAAGTAGGGCTGACTGAATCACTTATTACATTTACAAGAATTCGTGTTCTATCTTTACTACGGCTAACAATACTAGCTTGCTTATCACCAAATAAATTAGCAACCATAAGCTCTTGCTTACCGTCTACCTCTGAAAAATAATGGCTCTTGTAGAAATCATCATAGTAGCCAACCCCTATAAAATCGCCCTCACTATTAACGATTGCATTATTTATATCGTATTTATCATTGCTATAAACAAGCTCTTCAAACTCCCCTGACTCGATATCATATGACCATAAAGCTTGTCTGTTTAATACACGATCAGAAAGGACGTAAGCTTTTGTACCATCTTCATTAAGGCCTTGGATGGAGAAAGTACTATCTTCACCCAAAATATGGGTATGAATCATTTTTAATGCTTCATCTTTCTTTGCTCGATACCATATTGAAGCAATAAACTTATCATCTTTTTTATCAATTGCGATCCCCAGGCGTAAAACTCCCTTAGGGTCTGCATACCAACTTCCAATATTTTCTTTATTCCTCTGAATTTTATCAAAACTAGAATCACCTAATTCAACTTTAAAAACAGAATAAGCTTTATCTTTTTCATCAAACGTTGACACTAGCGCGAAATCTGGCTCATTTTTAAGTGAGGAAACGAGTCTGAAACTCTGATATCTATACCACTTATATTCAGAAAAACGTCGCGTAGTTAGCATTTTACTTTCATTGGTTTCAACATTGATCGAATATAACCTTGAAACTCTCATGTATTGACCATTGACATATTCAGGGTAACTAGCAGAAACAATGATATATTTATTACCTGACCAACGAATAAAGTCGACTCTGTCTTTATCTTTTTTGAGACTTGCTAATATATTGAATTCGATACTAGGAAATTTAGCTAAACTGATAGTAGGGCCTTCAGCAGTATTATAAAGTGTTGCTATCATTTCTCCATTTGGCGATATTTGTGGTTGCTCTACCATTGGAAGTTTAGCGTAAGACTCCCACGGTTTATCTTTTGCATGAACTACAGACGCAGTTAATAAAAAAAATAAGAGTGTTATTTTTAACATTTATTTCTTCCTTAAAATTTAG
>NZ_JACJDN010000715.1:0-1887 GCF_014163565.1 Pseudoalteromonas sp. SR45-5
TTATTTAATAAATGTGCCTCGGATTGGATAGTCGTTTTCTCTAGAAAACTTAATTCCACCTAGCAGTTGCTCTAAATCAGGACGAACAAATGGGCTGTTTGATATATCGACCATTTGAAGCTGATTTTTTTCATTAAGTACAAAAATGCCTGGCTCAGCAAATGGATGATCAGTTTCTGCATCACTGCGAGGCTCGCTAATATGTAGCCCTAAATCGGTCATTTGTTCGATTGTTAAACCATAGTAAATTGGGAAGTTAATATCTATTTTTTCAAGATGTTTATTAAGCTGCTCATGGCTATCACCACTTACTGCAACCACTTCAACACCAGCATCTTTAAAGTCTTTATGAACTTTAGCAAGCTCGTTAAGTTGCGCAGTACATTTAGGGCAGTGCTGGCCTCGATAAACAACAATCATTTTCCAAGGAGAGTCACTTACTCTATCAACTAAATCTACCTTATTCTCATCAACATCACTCACTACTAGTGATGGCATAATATCCGCAGGTTTTAAACTAGTGTTACTCATTGCGATCTCCTTTTACTGTTTCAGATTAAAAATTAATTTGCTCTTACCCATAGAGCTTAGGGTAACTTTTATTAATTCAACCTGAAAAGTGTAATTAAAAATCGATTATAACTTTAAGACCATCCCTTTATTTTTCTATAAATGGTAGATGCACTAACCCCTAGATAAGCAGCAGCAAGAGGAATATTGTCTTCACAGCTTTTAATTGCATTTTCAATCGCCCTTTTTTCAACTTGCCACAAAGGTTCTATATCGTGAACAGACATAGGCGATAATTGAACACTCTGCTCGTTTGTATTGTGAACTGACTTAGCGGATATCGAGTGCTTCACAGCCCCTAATCCAAATGAGCTTGGTAGCATGTCTTTTTCAATTACATCGCCATCATTAATAACAACGGTGTTTTCAATTACATTTTGTAGTTCGCGAATATTTCCTGGCCAATCGTAATTACAAAAAAGCGCCTTAACTTCATCAGAAAAACCAGTGAAATGCTTTGCATTACTATCGCTTTTTTGTTTCAAAATATACTCAGCAAGCAGTAATATATCGCCTCCGCGTTCTCTTAAAGGGGGGAGCTTTACGGGGATAACATTTAAACGGTAATATAAATCTTCTCTAAAGCGCCCTTCTGCAACCTCTATGATTGGGTTTCTGTTTGTTGCACAGACTAAACGAACATCGCTGTGTAATACTTCACTACTACCAACCTTACTAAAAATGCCTGTTTGTAAAAAGCGTAATAACTTTGCTTGTAAGTTAAGTTCCATTTCACATAATTCATCTAAAAATAAGGTACCGCCGTTGGCCACTTCAACAGCCCCTTTTCGATCGCTCAATGCCCCACTAAACGCACCTTTAACATGACCAAAAAACTCTGATTCAAATAGCTCAGCAGGTATAGCTGCACAGTTTATGGCAATAAATGGTCCTGTATTTCTCGGGCTTGTATCATGAAGGGTTTGTGCGCAAACTTCTTTACCGGTTCCACTTTCACCTGTAATAAATACACACGCTTTACTTCTAGCTGCACTATCAAGTAATCTAAAAACGGTTTTCATTGCCAGTGATTCACCAACAAAATCTTGATTTTTATCCCTGTTTTTAACCAATGGTTGAACTTTAACTTGCTCTTTTGGCGTCAACGCACTTTCTACTGAGCTAATGAGTCGTTGACTTGTGAAAGGTTTTTCTAAAAAATCAAAACCGCCTAAACGCATTGCTTCCACTGCAATATCAATAGAGCTGTTTGAGGTGATCATGACTACATTAGCAGGATTTTTCTGCTTATTTACAAATTGTAATACCTCAAGCCCACTTATATCTGGCAAGCATACGTCTTGTACTATGACCGCT
>NZ_JACJDN010000716.1:0-1872 GCF_014163565.1 Pseudoalteromonas sp. SR45-5
TTTATCGTATTTAATTCACTTTTAAATAGGGGCTTGTTAGTCTTGTAAGCAATTAAGTTTCCACTAAGAGTCTCTATGAAAAAGTTATTAGCCCTTTCAATTTTAGCTGCATGTTCAGCGCCTGTATTTGCCGATGTAAATTATTCTTTAGAAATCTCGCAACCACAGCATCATTTAGGTGATGTAAGTGTTGAGTTTCCAAAAACAGCGCAAGCACACCTTGATATAAAACTTCCTGCGTGGCGCACGGGTCGCTACGAAATGTTAAATCTTGCAAATGGCATTCGCTACTTCAAAGCCAAAGATGAAGATGGCAAAGAACTAAAATGGGAAAAAATAGATCACAGTACATGGCGTGTACATCTTAATGAACCTACAGAAGTAAATGTTGACTACCAGGTGTATGCAAATGAGCTTGGTAAACGTGCTCGCCACATTGACGACAGCCATGCATTTATAGATGCGTCAGGCTTTTTTATGTTTAGTGAATCATTTCGCCAAGAGCCTGTAACCGTTAATTTAGACGTGCCTAAAAAGTGGCGTTCTGTATCGGGTATGAATAATTTAAAAGGCAAAAATTCATTTAAAGCAACCGATTACGATGTACTTGTTGATTCACCAATCGAAACGGGTATTAACCAACTACACACATTTGAAGTAGAAGGGCGTGAATATGATTTAGTTATATGGGGCGATGGTAACTACGATGTAGAGCTAATGCTTACCGATCTTAAAAAATTAGTTGCCACGGGTAATGTAATTTGGGATGGCTATCCGTATGAGCGTTATGTATTTATGGTGCATGCAACATCAGGAGCTGGTGGTGCAACAGAGCATTTAAACTCAACAATTATTCAACGACCACGTGACCGATTTGGTAGCCGCGAAGATTACTTAGGTTTTATTAGCACCGCTGCGCATGAGTTTGTTCATACATGGAATGTTAAAGCATATCGCCCTCAAGGTTTAGTGCCATACGATTACACTAATATGAACTATTCAAAACTGCTGTGGATTGCAGAAGGTTCAACAAGTTACTTTGAAGATCATTTATTAGTGCGCTCAGGCATTCAAACAACAGATGAATTTTTTAAAGTAATGAGTAAAACCATTAACCGTCATTTGCAGACACCGGGCCGTGAAGTGCAAAGCGCAAGCGAAACAAGCTTTGATAAATGGATTAATCAAGGTGGCGATCACGCACGTAACTACAGCACCAATATTTATTCAGAAGGTTCGTTACTTTCACTTGCTTTAGATATTGACTTACTAGAAAAAAGCCAAGGTAAAATAAGCTATCGCGACGTGCACAAAGCACTTTATAACAATCATAAAATGCCCGCTGGATTTACAGATACAGATGTACTTAATATCTTAAAAGATTTAACAGGACGTGATTATTCAAGCTGGTGGCAAGAAAATGTAGAGTCGCCTGCAAGTATTAACTTTGACGATTTACTTACTAAAGTAGGTTTAAAGTTTGAGCGTCCTGAAAAAGCAAAAGCACTTGCAAGTATTGATGCTACCGCCAAAAATACGGGTGAATTACTGACGTTAAGTTATGTACGCCGTGGTGGCAGTGCGTGGAAAGCGGGTTTAACTACCGATGATAAAATTGTCGCTATAAACAAACATCACGTAGGTAAAGATTTAAAAACTAGCTTAGAAACGTTTAAGGCAGGCGACAAAGTAACCGTTGACTATCTTCGTCGCGATGCACTTGAAAGCTTAACATTAGTATTATCAGAAGATTTCGATAAGCCTAAAAAAGTAGTTGCTGATAAAGAGGCAACGCCACAGCAAAAAGCACTATTCAAAGCATGGATTGGCGTGGAACATCCAAATGATGTGACAAAAAAATAAATTCAGTTT
>NZ_JACJDN010000717.1:0-1852 GCF_014163565.1 Pseudoalteromonas sp. SR45-5
TTTCAAAGTACGGACATAAAAAAGCAAGCCATGAGGCTTGCCAAGAAGGGTGTTAATTAGCTCTTACCTAGCCTTTAAGCTATTAGCTTTTCAGCAAGATTTAATTCCATAATAGCTTTTAATAAACGGTATAAGTTAATTGATGCATCAATTTCTTCTTTACGGTTTGTTAAGCTTTCAATATTTAAGCCCAGCGGTACATCTAAATGCGCACAGCTTTTAAGTATTAAGTCGAGGTTTTCGCGGCAAATACGGACCGATTCGCTTAATGTATTGTCTGCATCAAGCATGCGCCATTTTGTTGCCTCTGGCACTGAGATACCCAACCATTGCATAAATTCTAAGGTTTTTTCGCCGCCGCACGGGGTAAACGTTAATATAATACGTTGTGGTGTAATACCCTGCGCTTTACATGTACGTGCGTAGCTAGTAATTAGCTCTATAGTCGCTTGTGCATCGTAAACAGCTTGCGATATAAAAAACTGACAACCTTGTGCTGTTTTTTCTATTAATCGTTCGTGCTCATTTCGTTTACTTGAATGGCGTTCAGCAATCGTAACGCCACCTAAAAAGAAATCATCTGATTGCTCAGCCAATGCTTTATAAGCATTTGGCAGGCTTAGCTTTATATCGCCTATCGATGATGGGCTACCTACTAAAACAACATTTTGTAAATCGTAGTCGTTTTTAGTTTCACTTAGCCAATCTTTAAATTCGCCTACGCCACGCTGCGCCACACTTTTATAAGTAATTACATCTTGTGCAGATAAATTACGAAGTAAATGGCTGTATTCACGCGGATCAACGGTTTGTTTAAACGCAAATGGACGGTCTTGATTAGTTCGGCTGCTTTCGTCTTGAATGTCGTAAATTATCACGCCGTCGTATTCAATTTCGTGTAAGCGACCTAATAGCTTTTCTGCAATGGTTTTTAATTGCGCTTTATCGGTGCCAATTTTAGGCGGGGTAGTACCAATAAGATAAACACCTTGATTGGTGTCCACTATCTTCTCTTTTAGTGATAAAGCCATAATCCTCATTCCAGCTAAGTTTGTTTTGATGGATTTAATATAGCAGCCATTTAGACGTCTAGATAGATTTATTTAATGAAAGTTTTTCAATTAACATGATGTTTATTCATAGTGCTTGTTCCCATAATTTATAATTGACACAGTTGTTTACACAATAAATTCCCTTGGGGCTCTTATATTTATTGGCTTTGGGGCATAATTAAAGAGTTAAATCTGACAACAAATTTGCTCAATTTAAAAAGGGACAACAATGAAATTTAAATTATTAGCAACCAGCTTAGCGGTATCGCTGGCGTTAACAGGTTGCGCCATGCAACAAAACCAAAGCACGCAAACAACAGCACAACAAGAACAAGTAAATAAAGCTGATGACCGTGTTTTTTCACAAGATTACTTAATTGAAGAGCTAGAAAACGGCTTACGTGTCATGGTTGTTAAAACCGATTACCCTGATGTAGTGTCGCTGCAAATTCCGGTATCGGTTGGATCGCGTAACGAAGTTGAAGAGGGCAAAACAGGCTTTGCTCACTTTTTTGAACACATGATGTTTAAAGGCTCACAAAAATACCCTGAAGATGTGTACTCAGACATATTAAAAAATTCAGGTGTTGATAACCGCGCATATACAACAAACGATTACACAAATTACCATTTAAACTTTTCAAAGCAGCACCTTGATAAAGTACTTGAGCTTGAAGCTGATATTTTTCAAAACTTAACCTACACCGAAGAGCAATTTAGAACAGAAGCGCAAACAGTAAAAGGTGAGTACTTAAAAAACAACGCGAGCCCAATTCGTAAATTATTAAGCGCTGTACGCG
>NZ_JACJDN010000718.1:0-1852 GCF_014163565.1 Pseudoalteromonas sp. SR45-5
TTATATTAAAGGTTTTCTGGGGCATTTATACTTATATAACTACTACGCTGGGTTTGCTCATCATAACTAATAACAGCAACAGCACCTGTATTAAAAATTGGCATATTACCAGGGCTTAATTGGTCCACTAAATAACTTACAATAGGCATGTGTGCCACTATAAGCCATGTGTTGCATTGGGGATGAGTAGCAATAAGCGTTTCAAGATAGTCAGCAGCAATTTGAGGTTTGCCTTCGGGGATAATATCGGATGTGGTTTCGCTAAATTTAAATACGTTATTTTTAGCTACACCTGCAGCTGTTTGCTGTGCACGAATGTAAGGACTAACTAACAGTGCATCAGGGCAATGTGCTTTACTGAGCCAAAGGCCCATTTTTTCAGCTTCATCGTGCCCTGCTTGGGTTAAATTTCTACCTGCATCATCAGCCTGCATGGGTGTTGCTTCGCCGTGGCGCATTATTAGGATTGTTTTCATAAAAAATCAACCGATTAAAGAATATAAAACAGTAGCCAGTTTGCCCATTTGTCAGCTATATTAACAACATAAATCTATTTATTTCTAAATAATTCTTTCATGAGATTCAGGTAAATCTTTAAGCTGTATTTCGCTTTCCTGAAGCCATCATCTGTTGTTAACAAGTAAACGTTTAGTTTCAGGAGCATCATTTGAATATCAGCCGCAATGATAACAGAGCATACCGCGCCTTTACACTGGACAATGGTCTAAAAGTACTATTAGTGCAAGATAAAGATTCTACAAAAGCGGCAGCATCAATGGCAGTTAACGCCGGGCATTTTGACGATCCTCTTGATAGGCAAGGCCTAGCACACTTTTTAGAGCACATGCTTTTTTTAGGCACAGACCAATACCCAGATTCAGGCAGTTTTAATAATTTTGTTTCGCAAGCTGGCGGGAACACTAATGCGTGGACTGGCACTGAGCATACCTGTTACTTTTTTGATATTAATAACCAAGAATTTGAACAGGCGCTTACCCAATTTAGCCGTTTTTTTATTGCGCCACTTTTAAATTCAGCCGAAACAGAAAAAGAACGCAACGCAATTGAAGCCGAGTTTAAACTAAAAATAAAAGACGATGGTCGCCGTATTTATCAAGCCCACAAAGAAACGGTAAATCCAGCTCATCCATTTGCTAAATTTTCTGTAGGAAACCTACAAACCTTAGCTGACAGAGAGCGCTGTATTAGTGATGAGCTTCGCGACTTTTTTAATAGTCAGTACCAAGCTCAGTGGATGACTTTAGTTATTTGCGCAAACGAAACATTAAACACACTACAAAGCTGGGCACAAACTTACTTTGGCGCAATTAAGGGTAATAAAAACCTCAAAAAGCCAGAGATCAGTGAGCCACTCTATCGCAAACAAGACATAGGAAAAATACTTCATATTGAGCCGCATAAGCATATGCAAAAACTTATCATAAGTTTTGCTATGCCTAATATTGACGACTTTTATCGCCACAAAACAGTGAGTTTTATTGCCCATTTACTTGGCTATGAAGGCACGGGTTCTCTTTATTCTATTTTAAAAGAGCAAGGCTGGATAAACGCGCTTTCTGCTGGCGGTGGTATTAATGGCAGCAACTTTAAAGACTTTAATATTAGTTTAGCGCTTACCGATGAAGGTATTGAATACTTCGAAGACATTATTGAAATGGTGTTTGAATACATTTGCTTAATTAACGTTAACACCGAAAAATTGCCGCGCTTATACCAAGATAAAAAAAATCTATTACAAATAGCATTCGATAACCAAGAAAAGTCACGCTTGATTGATTGGGTCAGTAATTTAAGCATTAATATGCAGCATTACGACGAAGCAAATTACGTG
>NZ_JACJDN010000719.1:0-1851 GCF_014163565.1 Pseudoalteromonas sp. SR45-5
AACAAGCATTAAAAAGCCCTTACTAATTACTTAACAAGGGCTTTTTATAATTGAGCGCTTAGAGTTTAGCGCCTAGCGCATAGTAACAAACTCTTCAGAACCTGTTGGGTGAATCGCAACAACGGCATCAAAATCAGCTTTAGTAGCGCCCATTTTCATGGCAACTGCAAAACCTTGAATCATTTCATCAACCGCAAAACCAATACCATGTAGGCCAACTACTTTTTCGTCTGGGCCGGCACATACAAGCTTCATTTTACAAGGCTGGCGATGTTTAGTTACCGCTGTGTACATAGCCGTAAAGCCAGATTGGTAAATCTTAACGTTTTCTTCGCCATACTGAGAGATAGCTTCTTGCTCAGTAAGGCCAATAGTACCAATTGGTGGGTGACTAAATACAACAGTAGGAACTAGGCTGTAATCCATTTTTAAATCATCAGGTAGTTCTTTATTAAATAAGCGTTCTGATAAAGTACGCCCTGCTTTAACTGCTACAGGCGTAAGTTCAATACCGTTTTCGATAATATCGCCAACCGCATAAACGTTTTTAGCTGTGGTATTTTGAAACTCATCAACTTTAACAAAACCATCGCTGTTAACTTCTACGCCGGCAGCGGCAACATTAATTGCATCTGTTGTTGGCTGGCGGCCAATGGCCCAAATTACTTGGTCAACGTTATGAGTTTTGCCATTATCTAAATGTAGCGTTACAGAGCCATCATCTTCTTTAACTAATTTATGAGGTACAGATTCTGTATGAAGAGTAGGGCCTTCAGCAGCCATAACATCAACAAGGGTTTCAACTATGTATGGGTCAAAGTTACGAAGTGGAGAATGCTTACGAACAAATAAATGTGTTTCAGTACCTAAACCATGTAATACACCAGCAAGCTCAACGGCTATGTAGCCTGCGCCTATTACTGCAACGCGTTTAGGTTGCTCTTTTAATTCAAAAAAGCCATTTGAATCGATACCGTGTTCAGCACCTTCAATATGCGGAATGCTTGGGCGTCCACCTACTGCAATTAATATATGATCGGCTGTGTAGTGCTCGCCGTTTACTTCAACTGTTTTATTATCTACAAATTTAGCAAAGCCTTTAATTACAGTAACGCCATTGCTAGCAAGGCCACTGTCGTAACCTTTATGAATTCGGCCTATGTAGGCTTCACGGCTTTCTACTAACTTGCTCCAATCAAAGCCTTTAACTTCAACATTAAAGCCGTAATCTGGGGCATATAAATTAATTGCTTCAGCAACCTGAGCACCGTGCCACATTACTTTTTTAGGTACGCAGCCCACGTTTACACACGTGCCGCCCATGTGTTTTGCTTCTATAAGTGCTACTTTAGCGCCACGCATTGCCGCTCTATTTGCAGAGGCAATACCACCACTGCCACCACCGATTGCAATATAATCAAAGTGTTGTGTCATTTTATGTCCTTAGGCGTTGAGTTTTATGCGCATTAGCATAACATTAAGTTTTAAAAATAAAGAGTGTTTAGGTGACCTATGTTTAGTAAAAAAACATTCGAATTTCTTGCTCTGCTTGATCAAAACAATAATAGAGACTGGTTTAACGACCATAAATCACAGTATGAGGAATACGTAAGAGAGCCCGCTTTAGATTTCATTAGGCAAATGCAAGCACCACTTGCTGAGGTTTCTAGCCATTTTGTCGCATCAGATAAAAAAGTCGGCGGTAGTTTAATGAGAATCCATAAAGACGCGCGTTTTAGTAAAGATAAAACCCCATATAAAATTAATGTAGGGATTCAATTTCGCCATTTTATGGGAAAAGACGTACACGCCCCTGGTTTTTATTTTCACTTAGCAAATGACGAATGTTTT
>NZ_JACJDN010000071.1:0-10213 GCF_014163565.1 Pseudoalteromonas sp. SR45-5
CTTTTATTGTTTATACCCTCACATATAACAGATAAACTTAGCTCAATATTTATTAAAAGATGATGGTTATGCAGTACTTATTTGCAGTCACTTTGCTTTGGGCGTTTTCGTTTAGTTTAATTGGTGTGTATTTAGCAGGCCAAGTTGACGCTTGGTTTAGCGTATTAATACGCATAGCACTGGCAACACTGATTTTTTTACCTTTTTTAAAGCTCAAACAAACGCCTAAACCTTTAGCCTTAAAGCTTATGCTGATTGGCGCTATACAACTTGGTGTTATGTATAGCTTTTACTACCACTCATTTTTATTTTTAACCGTTCCCGAAGTGCTGCTATTTACTGTAATGACTCCTTTGTACATTACCCTGCTAAATGATGTATTGAACAGACGCTTTAACCCACGCTTTTTTATAGTCGCACTTATTGCTGTAATCGGTGCAATTACTATTCGTTACGAAAACCTAAATAGCGATTTCATAATCGGCTTATTAATCGTTCAAGGGGCGAATATAAGTTTTGCTGTAGGCCAAGTTACCTACAAACGCTTAATGAATAACAATCAGCTTGATGACAAAGCCGTATTTGGATGGTTTTTTATAGGCGCACTTATTATTGCCACAATTTGCTATGCATTATTTGGTAACTCAAACAAATTACCAACCACTTTCACACAGTGGGGCATACTAATTTATTTAGGGTTGGTTGCATCAGGACTTGGTTACTTTATGTGGAATAAAGGCGCAACCCTTGTCAACGTAGGTGCTTTGGCAGTTATGAATAACTTGCTTATTCCAGCTGGGATTATAATTAACGTGCTGATCTGGAACAGAGATGCCGATATAGTTCGGTTAAGTATTGGGGCTGCTATAATGTTAGGTGCATTATTGGTCAATCAAATGCTTAATAAAAAAGTAAATTAATAAGCTTGTAGCAAAATTGTCATTAATAATCATTAAGGTAGTACAAATTTTACTTTTTAAGGATAAACAATGAAACGTATTACCTTACTTACAAGCTGTATATTGTTAGCCACACTTGCAGGCTGCGACGATGATGTAGAAATAGTAGAAAAAGAAGTGGTTGTTACCAACACCGAAGTGGAAATTGTTGAAGTACCTACGCCCATTGTTGTAGAGGTTGCTGAAGGAGTAAATATTCAGCTAGGGACTCGCCCTGACTATTTAATTAACGATATGGCGCAAAGCACACTAAAAACAAAATTAGAGTCATGCAGCGAAGGTCCTTTTTACCGCACCGATTTTTCTATTGGTCATCGCGGTGCATCAATGCAATACCCCGAACACACTAAAGAAGCCTACATTGCGGCAGCGAGAATGGGCGCTGGCATTGTTGAATGCGATGTTACATTTACAAACGACAAAGAGCTTGTTTGTCGCCACTCTCAATGCGATTTACATACCACAACTAATATTTTAGCTATTCCTGAACTTGCAGCTAAATGCAGTGTGCCATTTACACCAGCCGACCCTGCTAATGGTATTGCCGCATCAGCTAAATGTTGTACCAGCGATATAAGCTTAGCGGAGTTTTTAACCCTTGAAGGTAAAATGGATGGTGCAAACACTAATGCAACGACCGTTGCCGATTACATGGATGGCACACCAAGTTGGCGCACTGATTTATATGCCACCAACGGCACATTGATGACCCATAAACAAAGCATTGCACTGTTTAATGAGCTAGGTGTAAAAATGACACCAGAGCTAAAATCGCCACAAGTAAGTATGCCATTTGATGGAATGACGCAAGAACAATATGCGCAAAAAATGCTAGACGAGTACACGCAAATGGGTGTGCCAGCCTCAAAAGTTTATCCGCAATCATTTAACCTTGAAGACGTAAAATACTGGATTAACAATAACCCTGACTTTGCAGATAAAAGCGTTTACCTAGATGGACGTGACAGTGAAGCCGGATTTGATCCAAGTAACCCACAAACATGGCAACCGAGAATGGATGAGTTAGTGGCTGATGGGGTGAAAATTTTAGCTCCTCCAATTTGGATGATGTTAACAATAGATAACGAAAGTAATATTGTGCCATCGCAATACGCTATTGACGCAAAAGCAGCTGGTTTAAAGCTTATTGCATGGAGCCTTGAGCGCTCGGGCCCGCTTAATGAAGGTGGAGGTTACTACTATCAATCAATTGCTGATGTTATAGATAACGATGGCGACATGATGACAGTAGTCGACGTACTCGCAAAGGACGTGGGGGTAATGGGTATTTTTTCAGATTGGCCGGCTACGGTAAGTTACTACGCCAGTTGTAATAAAATGCCTGCAAGTATTTAATACCAATCTGCTTATATATGGGGTCTATTTAACGTTAAGAAAATTACGCTAGGGCCTGTTTATCTTTCGAGGTTAAATTTGCATCAGACTGTTTGGTATTTAGGCAAGGCAGGGCCTATGTAGTGTGGTTATTCCCCATAAATAGGCGATAACGTAGCATAAATGCCAAACAGGCGCTGCCCAAAGGGTTCTGCCTAGGGGCTATTTACTCTTTGTTACTCGGTTTTTACTTAGCCCACTAGGTTACAAACCTCGCGCCGCGATTAAATGCCCCCTAGATTGAACAAATTTTAATCCTGAAAGGTCAATAGGCCCTAGAACTAGGCAAAATTTTTTTTATCTAGTTGTTCTAAATAAAAAATTTTTAACGACGTTGTAGTGAAATTTAATTCGTTAAATTGATCAAAGATTTATGCAGGTTGGTATAAATACACAACGACAAAAGTCGTATATTTTATCGCGCTCAGTTACCATATCAGCAAATATAATTTTATTTTACTGAGCGCTTTTTATGATAATCCAACAACATAATGCTGACTTGCCAACACCGACAGGTTTAATGCGAACAACTGTATATCGCCCTCAAGCGCAAGGACAGTTCCCTGCTATCATTTTTTATTCTGAAATATTTCAGCAAACTGCCCCCATCGCACGCAGCGCAGCTATTTTAGCAAGCCATGGCTTTGTAGTGTTAGTGCCTGAAGTGTTTCATGAGTTAAACCCTATAGGCACTGTGCTTGCTTATGATGATACAGGTAAAGACAAAGGCAATGCCGACAAGTGGGCAAAGCCACTTGAGCACCACGACAGTGACACACAAACTATGATCGACTTCATTAGATTACAAAGCTATTGCACAGGCTCCGTCGGCGCAATGGGCGTATGTATTGGCGGTCACTTAGCTTACAGAGCGGCACTAAATCCTGAAATTAATGCGGCTTTTTGTTTATACGCAACTGATATTCACAGCAATACATTACCTGCGCAACCTGGAAGTAACTCATTCGAGCGTATGGCTGATATACAAGGCGAAATTCACTTTATATGGGGCAAACAAGACCCGCATGTGCCAAAAGAAGGCCGCGCTAAAATATACCAGCAATGCGTAAGCACAGGCATCAATTACCAGTGGCAGGAAGTTAACGCACAGCATGCTTTTATGCGTGATGAAGGTGAGCGATACGATGCAGCCCTTGCGATAAATATGTATCAACAAGCGGTGGCATTATTTAGCCGAACTTTATAAATGCTGTAAAAACTACTCATTAAGTACTTTTCAGCATACCTAAAGCGGTATGCTGTTTTACAAAGTATGCTTTTAAGTAATCAATAAACAATCGTAGCTTTTTAGAGCCCGCAGCCCCTGGCGGAAATACCCCGTAAAGCTCAATATCTTTGCTTTTATAATCATCTAATATTATTTCAAGCAGTCCAGCTTGCACTTTTGGCCACGCATCGTAAAGTGGAATACGCCCAATGCCATGCCCTGCTTCAACAAAAGCAGTACGAGCAGCGGCATTATTGGTGCTTAAGGCGCCTTGCATTGTAATATCGTGTTTTTTGCCATCTTTTTGAAGTGTTAATGTTTTACTGCCCAATTGATAAACGACCCATTGGTGCTCTGCTAACTCTAAAGGCGTTTTAGGTTTACCAAAATGTGCAAAGTATTCAGGCGCGCCACAAATACAAGTGCTCATTGTAGTCAGCTTGCTTGCCTGCAAGTTGGAGTCACTCAGTGCCACGCCCCTAATTGCAAAATCAAACCCATTTTTAATAATATCAACCACATCGTCAGTAAGCTGTAAGTCTATTTGAATTTTAGGATATTGGCGCTTAAACGTATTTATAGCAGGCACAATTAACTGCATTCCCACATTTACTGGGCAACTAATTTTAAGTAAACCTTGTGGCTCGCTCTTTATATTTTCTATTTGCTGATTAGCCGCATTAGCTTGTTCGGTAATTATTCTACAACGCTCATAATAAGCGATGCCTGCTTCAGTGAGCGCCATGGTACGGGTTGAGCGATTTAGTAAAGTAACTTCAAGCTGCGTTTCTAATTTTTTTAAATGATAACTTGCAACTGCTCGCGTAAGCCCTAGCTGTTTGGCAGCAGCGGTTAAGCTGCCCTGCTCTACAATTTGTGCAAATACAACCATGCTCTTTAACTGCTCAAACGACACTTTCATAAATGCTCCGTAGTGTGTTTTAAATTCAACCTTTTTATTGTATCAATTATTAAACCAATAAAGTTAAATTTATCATCGTTGTTTAAAGCAGTGTTAGTGCATATAGTAATTGGTAAGCAAGATAAACTAATTCAAATCATCAGAAGGAATATATTCAATGTCTAAAAAAATACTTATGGTTCTTACATCTCACGCAGAACTTGGTAACACTGGCGAAAAAACAGGTTTTTGGGTAGAAGAATTTGCAGCCCCTTATTACGCATTTGTTGATGCTGGCGTTGAAGTAACATTAGCGTCTCCAGCTGGCGGCCAACCACCCATTGATCCGACAAGTACACTTGCCGATTTTCAAACAGATGCAACAAAACGTTACGACGCAGACAGCGCGGCGCAAACATTAATGGCAAACACTAAAGTGTTGAGTGAAGTTAAATCTAGCGATTTTGACGCTGTATTTTACCCAGGCGGTCACGGTCCATTATGGGACTTGGTTGACAACACAGATTCAATTTCACTTATCGAAAGCTTTGTAAAAGAGCAAAAACCTGTTGCTGCGGTATGCCATGCAAGTGCTGCATTTTTAAATGTTAAAGATGCCGATGGCAATACACTAGTTGCGGGTAAAAAAGTAACTGGTTTTACTAACTCTGAAGAAGCTGCAGTGCAACTTACCGATATCGTGCCATTTTTAGTTGAAGACGAGCTAATTAAAAAAGGTGGCGATTATCAAAAAACTGACGACTGGGGTGTATTAGCACTAGAAGACGGTTTAGTAATTACCGGCCAAAACCCAGCAAGCTCTGAACTAGCTGCAAAAAAACTATTAACTAAATTAGGTTAATAGTGAGTAATAATTAAAATTAAGCACAGCATTTTATGCTGTGCTTTTTTAATTGCTTTTCATTAGCAAATACAATTCCTATACTGGCAACTCTTAAAGTCAATTAGGGCGATTATATGGCAACCAAGCCAACCACACTGTCATTACTAACTAGTACCCGTTTCGCAATATTTAGTATTGTTGTTATTTGCTTCGTACTACAAGTGATCAATAGTCTACCTGGCATAAATATTAATGGTTTAGGCATATATCCACGCAGTATCCAAGGATTAATTGGCATACTATGCGCACCTTTTTTACATGGTAGCTGGTGGCACTTTGCCAGTAATATGATCCCATTTGTAGTATTAAGTTGGCTAATTTGCCAGTACAGCGTAAAACGTTTTTATAACGTATTTATTTTTACCGCTCTAATCGGTGGACTTTTAGTTTGGGCATTTGGGCGCAGTAACATACATGTTGGTTTAAGCGGTGTTATATATGGTTTATGGGGCTTTATTCTATGCTACGGATTAGTAAGACGCTCATTAAAATCAATTATAATTGCAGTTGTAGTGGCTATACTTTATAGCGGTTTTATATGGGGTGTTTTACCTCAGCGCTATCATGTATCGTTTGAAAGCCATTTATTTGGAGCGCTAAGCGGGTTGTTTTTAGGTTATAGATTAGCAAAAGCCGATAAATTAAAAGGTCGGTAAATTAAATATTTAGGGCCTTTAATTAATTTTTTATGGCCACATTTATGAGTAAGTATTAAACATTTCCATTTAACATTGAGGTTATTTATGAGCGATCAAAACGAATACACGCCACCAAAAGTATGGACGTGGGAAAGTGAAAGTGGCGGTAAATTTGCCAGCATTAACCGCCCAATTGCAGGCGCGACTCATGACAAAACTCTACCTATTGGCGAGCACGCATTTCAGCTTTATTCTCTTGCTACGCCAAATGGCCAAAAAGCTACAATCATGTTTGAAGAGCTTTTACAGCTTGGTTGCACCGATGCAGACTATGACGCATATTTAATAAACATAGGTGATGGCGATCAGTTTGGATCTGACTTTGTTGATATTAATCCAAACTCAAAAATCCCAGCGCTAATGGATCATTCAACTACCCCACCTACTCGCATCTTTGAATCAGGTTCTATTTTACAGTATTTGGCTGAAAAATTTGATGTACTCATCCCTAAGGATTTGAAAGCTAAAACGCAGTGTCGTAACTGGCTATTTTGGCAAATGGGCTCAGCGCCATATTTAGGTGGTGGGTTTGGTCACTTTTATAGCTACGCACCAAGTAAAATGCAATACCCTATTGATCGTTTTACCATGGAAACTAAACGCCAACTTGACGTTTTAAATCGTCATTTAAGCGAAAATGAATATATGGCGGGTGATGAATACTCAATTGCCGATATTGCAATTTGGCCTTGGTATGGCTCGCTTGTTTTAGGCGACTTATATGACGCAGCTGAATTTTTAGATGTTGCCTCATACACTCATGTTGTTCGTTGGGCAAAACAAGTTGCTGATCGCCCTGCTGTAAAGCGCGGTCGTCGCGTAAATCGCACATGGGGCCCTGAAGAAGATCAAATGGCAGAGCGCCATAACGATAGTGATTTCGAAGGTTAAATCTACTAAACAGCAAGTAAAGTCGTTAACACTTTAACCTGCTTAATAATTTTAAGGCTCATAATAATTATTTATTATGGGCCTTTTTACTGCGCTAACTTTTTTTTTTGCTTTCATAAACTATATTTATTCCTATACTCAGGATTAGAGCCTAACTAATCGATGTTTAATACGCTTTTGTTCATCTGGAATATTTGCAGTATTTCTTGAACGTTTCTCCATCGCTAGTTGGAGTGACTTTTGTATAAGGTTTTACTTAGTGCCATATAAAAATCTAAATAGTGAAGAACGCAGAGAAACCGTTAAAATTTTATACTCCAATGCCATCTCTGGCATTGCCATTTCGATTGTAGTCAGTTTTATATTAGTGTTTGCTTTTGATTTAAATAACCAGAAAATATCCTACGAAAAAAGTATCTGGCTAAGCATTATGGTTGTCTTATTAGCAGCTCGCGCTATTGATGTAATGTGGTTTTATAAAACCAAAAAGGATAGCCCGTTATTTAATGCTGACACATACTCAAAAAGATTTTCAACCGGGTGTATTTTAACTGCGCTATCGTGGTGTGGGTATGCACTTTGGTTTCATAGCACCTCATCAGCAATAGAGACGACGACCACGATTGCTATTTTATCTGCCTTCGCAGGAGGCTCTGCAAATCTGCTTTCAGGAAGCCGAGTAACCGCTGTACTCTATAGCATTATTTTATTGGCGCCTTACTCTTTTTTATTAACCTTTTCTAACGAAAACTACAACTCTGTCCTCGGTATTTTAGGCCTAGCATTTACTGCTATTATGGTGGCTTCATCGTACAAATCAGCCACATTTACACACAGCGCAATCAAGCTCAAAAACCAAAACAGAGAGCTGCTTAACGAAATGGAAAACAAGGTTGAGCAACGCACAGAAGAAATTTACCGTTTATCGAATACCGATCCACTTACAAATCTATTAAACCGAACCGCATTTTTAAAAAATGCAAACAGACAACTAGCAGACAACCCTCAAGAACCCTTTGCTTTATTATTCGTAGATTTAGATGGATTTAAACAAATAAATGATTCGTTGGGTCATAAAGTAGGCGATAAAGTATTAAAAGAAATAGCACGAAGAATTAGTAATGTATGCAATCAACAGCTTTTTAAATGCCGATGGGGCGGGGATGAGTTTTTAATTTTAGCAACGTATCAAAAACAAGCTGAGCTTATCGAGTTTGCAGATAAAGTACTTCAAAGCATTGGTGCCGAGCATGAAACATATAAATATCAAAAATGGGTATCTGCAACTATTGGTATTGCCATGTATCCTGAGCACGGGAGTGATTTTAATACTTTAATTCGCTCTGCTGATACTGCAATGTATCACCAAAAACGCATCGCGAAAGGTAATATCAATATTTATAACGATTCACTCAAATTAATACAAGAAAGAGAGTATCTTTTGAGTCAACGCTTAGCCAGTGCCATAGAAGAAAATAGCTTAAGGCTAGTATTTCAACCAATTGTTGATAGCAAAACCTCAAAAGTAACCTCTTTTGAATCATTATTACGCTGGCAACTAGATGGTGAAAATATTTTCCCTGATGAATTTATAGCTATTGCCGAGCAGTACGGTTTAATAACCGAGTTAGGTATTTGGGTAATAGAACAGGCATGTATACAAGCAACAAAATTAAGTCACTTACAACCACAAATTGCTATAAGCGTAAACGTATCGGTTATTCAGCTACAAGATCCTGATTTTGTATCTAAGGTATTAAAAATAGTAAATCGCCACCAGGTAGAACCTAAAAACCTACACATAGAAATTACTGAGTCAGTATTTGCCGAGGATAAACTCACATTTTTGACAGCCGTTAAGGCACTACAAAAACAAGGCTTTTGTATTTCAATTGATGATTTTGGTACAGGCTACTCATCACTATCAAGCATGCTTGATATTGGTGTAGATATAGTAAAAATAGACAGAAGCTTTATTCAAAATATGGATAAAAGAGGGTTAAGTATTATTCATGCAATTGTACAAATGGCCTCTACTTTAGATTTTACTGTTGTTGCAGAAGGCGTTGAAACTATTGAGCAAGCAAACACACTCACTAAAATTGGTGTATCTCACCTACAAGGTTATTACTTTTCAAAACCGATGGAAGTAGATTTTGTAGATGCTTATTTAAATGAGCAAAATAAGCAATGTAGTTAACAACCAAGCACTTCTAAAAGCGCTTAGCTACCATATGAGTTATGTGCTACCTTTCTTGTTGGGCCTGTTTATTTTTTGAGGTTGAATTTGCAGCAGACTGTTTGGTATTTAAGCAAGGCAGAGCCTATCTAGTGTGGTTGTTAATCATACATAGTTGATAACGTAGTATTAATACCAAAATGCGCTGCCCAAACGGTTCTGCCTAAGGAGATTGACTCTTTGTTACTAGATTACAAACCTCGCGCCGCGATTAAATCGTCCTTAGATTGAACAAATTTCAATCCTTAAAGGTCAGCAGCCCCTCCCTAAAACATAATCTTACAATTGCTTACACCCAGTACATAGTAATTAGCGTAGGCTAAATATAATCCAACTTACATATGTATATTACGTTTAAACGAAAAAGCCCCAGCGCTGGATAGTAGGTAAAATTATGCGCTGACGCTGCTTAAATAATAAAAACTTTAACGATACAACTAAATATAAAAAAGGAATTTGCATGATAAAACCACTTTGCTATTCACTCATCACTTTACTTACCCCCATAAGCGTTATAGCTCAAACAATGGCAATAAAAACAACGGATGAATTAGTATCAACCGATTCAGAGATTTTATTTGCATATAATAAAGAATTAAAACAATTAGAAGCCATCAATTTACTTACATCACTTAGTAGTGAACTTGCTTTACCAAAAAACGCCATCGGGTTTGATGTGGCAACACTTGCTAACATCACCGATAAACAAGCACTCGTACTAACAAGTGATGGCGTATATAAAGCCCAAGCAGGTAAACCAACATTGTTGTTTAATTATGAGTCGGTTCTTAATCAATTAAAAATAGATAAATTTGAAAAAGTAGACTTTGTTTTCGATGCTAACAACGATGGTCTAAGCGATATTTTCATTCCTGGGTTAGCAAGCAGTACTTTATACATTCAAAATAAAGATGGCAGCTTTAAGCCTAACCAATTTAAGCAAATACCTAAATATGAAGGCCGCTTTTCAGGAAAAGGGCTTTCTTTAGAAGTTAATA
>NZ_JACJDN010000720.1:0-1839 GCF_014163565.1 Pseudoalteromonas sp. SR45-5
TTAAATCAATTTTATTCTCAGGGTAACCTAAGTTGAGTAGACGTTGTTTAGCTTGGTGCTTTTTATCACGAATTTGGTCGCGCTGATCCATTGGGTTTTCAAGCCCTAAGCGTAATGCGCGCTGCGTGTGCAAGTACAATTCACGCAGTAGGGTGTTTTTCCAATCGTTCCATAAGTTGTCGTTGGTTGCACGGATGTCGGCAACGGTTAAACAATATAAATAGTCGAGTTGGCGCTCTGTTTTAATACGTGTTGCAAAGTCTTTTATTACTGCAGGGTCGTTAATATCTTTACGCTGCGCGGTAACCGACATAAGTAAATGGTTACTTACAAGCCACGCTACTAATTTTGCATCAGAGGATGAAAAGCCATGTAATTTAGCAAAGGCTATAGCATCAACAGCGCCAAGTTCTGAGTGATCTCCCCCTCGGCCTTTAGCAATGTCGTGAAATATACCGGCTAAATAAAGTAGCTCTGGTTTATCCATTCGAGTGACTATTTCACTACAAATAGGAAACTCGCTAATGCCAGTTTTATCAAAGTATTCGTAAATATTTTTGATTAATTTGTGAGTATGCTCATCTACGGTGTAGGCGTGAAACAAATCGAACTGCATTTGTCCAAATATATTACGCCACTGCGGTAAGTAGGCGGCAAGCATGCCGTGCTTGTGCATAAGCGTAAATGCGCGGCCCATACCATTAGGGTGTTTAACTAAGCGTAAAAAGGCTTCACGACAGGCTGCATAATCTTGTAAATCCCCCAATAAACGGCGGCGTACTTGGCGGATTGTACGAATAGTGCTTGGGTAAATATGCGTTATTGCAGGGTTGTCTGCTATGTGCTCAAACAATACAAAAAGTTGGTCACGTCTAAAAAATACAGATGGATCTTTTACGCGTATTTGATGACCCACTTGCTCAAAGTTTCTGTCGAGTACTATCACCGTTTTTTCACTACTTTCGGGCATGATACTTTGCTCAAAGTATGAAAGTAGCATTTGGTTAAGTTCGCGAACGCGGCTCATTATTCTAAATAAGCGCTTCATCATACGCTCAACAGAGGCTTTACCGTCGCTACCAAAACCTAAAATTTCGGCTGCTTGTGGTTGATGATCAAACAATAAGCGGTTTTCAGCCCGACCTGCGGCTAGATGCAGTGCAAAGCGAATATTCCATAGGTTTTCTAGGCACTCTGAAAGCTCTTGAAACTCTTCATGGGTTAAATAGCCGTGACTTATTAACTCTTGCAGAGTTTCGGTTCTAAAGTGCTTTTTTGCGACCCAAATAATGGTTTGCAAGTCGCGCAGGCCACCGGGGTTTTCTTTAATGTTTGGCTCAAGATTATACGCGGTGCCGTGGCACTTTTTGTGACGTAAGTTTTGTTCTTGAACTTTGGCAGTAAAAAACTCACCGGAGCGCCATACGGGGGTTTCTAGAATATGCGTTTTGAGTTTTTCAAACTCAATATGATTACCAAAAATAAGGCGGCTTTCGAGTAAACTGGTGGCAAAAGTAACGTCTTCACGTTTTTGCTCAATGGCTTGTTCTATCGTGCGCACGCTGTGGCCAATCTCTAAGTTGAGATCCCATAGCATGGTGACAAACTGGCCTATTTTTTCGCATATTTCTTCGCTTGGTGGTTTAGTTACAAGCAATAAAAAATCGATGTCGGAGTAGGGATGTAGCTCGCCACGTCCGTATCCGCCTACTGCTATTAGTGCTAAATCAGGTTCGCGCGCTAAGTCGTAAACATGAAAAAGCTTAATTAGTAGGCGGTCAATAAACTCAGCCCGGGCATTAATTAAATTCCCAACCGGTTGTTTAGAAAATTCGTTAT
>NZ_JACJDN010000721.1:0-1835 GCF_014163565.1 Pseudoalteromonas sp. SR45-5
TGGAGATTTTATTATCAAGCATGATATAGTCAGCGAGAATGGTTTTTACCCCAATAGTGTCTTAACTATAAAATTTTAAGAGTCATTATTTGGATTAAAGCCTATTATTAATAATTATGCGGAGGCTAATTTGGAAACAGGAATGATTATTTCACTAGCATTATATTTTATTGTAATGTTAGGTATCGGACTATATGCATATAAGCAATCTACTGACGATGTATCTGGTTACATGTTAGGTGGACGAAATCTATCTCCAAGTGTAGCTGCACTGTCTGCAGGTGCATCTGATATGAGTGGCTGGATTTTAATGGGCCTACCTGGTGCGATGTTTGTTACTGGTTTTAGTAGTACATGGATAGCAATTGGCTTGGTGATTGGTGCTTGGTTAAATTATCTGTTAGTTGCACCGAGATTACGTGTTTACACTGAAAAAGCAAATGACTCTATAACCATCCCAGACTACTTTTCAAATCGCTTCAATGATAAATCCAACCTATTACGTGTTGTATCAGCTGTGGTAATTATTGTTTTCTTTACTCTTTATACTTCATCTGGTGTTGTCGCTGGTGGTAAATTGTTTGAAAGCTCATTTGGTTTAACTTATGAAATGGGTTTATACATTACAACGGGCGTAGTTGTTTTATATACCTTGTTTGGTGGTTTTTTAGCTGTAAGCTTAACTGACTTTGTGCAAGGTTGTATTATGTTCATTGCACTTATTCTAGTACCAACGGTTGCATACTCTTTGCTTGAACAACCTTTAGAATCAACTTTACATAGCGTAAATCCAGATATGCTTAACTGGATTGGTGCAGGTTCTGCATTAGGTATTATTTCTGCAATGGCTTGGGGTTTAGGTTATTTTGGCCAACCACATATCATTGTTCGTTTTATGTCGGTACGTAGTGTTAAAGATATGCCTAAAGCACGCCGTATTGGTATGACATGGATGATTGTTGCTGCCATTGGTGCTGTTGGTACTGGTATATTTGGTGCAGCTTATACTTATGAGAACAACATTGTAGTTGAAGACCCTGAAACAATTTTCTTAATTCTTTCTGAGTTGCTGTTCCACCCACTTATTGCTGGCTTTTTACTTGCTGCAATTTTGGCTGCGATTATGAGTACTATCTCATCTCAATTATTGGTTAGTTCAAGTTCATTAACAGAAGATTTCTATAAAACATTCTTACGTAAAGATGCCAGTGATAAAGAGCTAGTTGCTGTTGGCCGTATTAGTGTTGCCGTAGTTGCTATGTTCGCTATTTATTTAGCTTACGACAGAGATAGCTCTATTTTAGACCTAGTAAGTAATGCGTGGGCTGGCTTTGGTGCTGCGTTTGGACCTCTTGTATTGTTTAGCCTTTATTGGAAACGCATGAACTTTGCTGGTGCGTTAGCTGGTATGTTAGTAGGCGCATTTACTGTGCTAATTTGGATATATGGACCATTTACTATCAATGGTGAAAGCTTAAGTAGCTTTATGTACGAAATAGTACCGGGCTTTATTTTAGCGAGTATTGCAATTGTTGTTGTTAGCTTAGTAACAAAAGAGCCTGAGCAAAACATCACTGCTTTATTTGATGAAGTAGAAAAAGAGCTTTAATTAGCAATTACTATTTATTTTAAAATGAGTAGTAATTAATACCAATCCGCAATAATACTTAATCATTTTGCGGGGCTAAACGTGTTGCTACCGGCGTTAAAAAATTCTCATTTAGAACAACTAAATATCGAATTTTTGCCTAGCTATCAACACGTTTTTCCACCCTCAAAGAGATCATTTAATTAAGCGAATTGGTATAATAAAAAAGGGAGCAACTTAGTTGCTC
>NZ_JACJDN010000722.1:0-1834 GCF_014163565.1 Pseudoalteromonas sp. SR45-5
CTGCACCCCAAGCAACACTGGTGTCGGCTATTTGAGTTAGCTGATATAACGCTGCTGTTTTAGCTAAGTTATCGTATTTGCTTGCTTTGCCAAGACCCGCAATTGCAATTAACTGGTTAACATACTCAATTTGTAAGTTGTGGCTAATAGAGTTGGCGTCTTTGCTTTTCACGAAAATGCTGGCGGTTAAATCTTCCATAAACTGAGTTAGGCTATATTCGTTACCGTACAGAGCTGTGTCAGAAATACGCAGTAATACCGCTGGGTGTAATAGCTGTGCAAGTACAGATTTTTGCATCCCTAAAATCATTTGGTGTGCTTTAGGGTCTTCATTTTTGCCATAGTGATTAAAGCCACGACGTTGCAGCTGTAAGTAGCTATAAAGAGGTTGCATGTTTTGTAGTACGTCTGGCGCAAATACAAACTTGGCTAGTATATCCATTGCTTGTGTTTGACGCTCAAGCGATACCGGTGTAAATGGTTTATCTGCATTTGTATCACCCACTACAGCGCGCTCAACGTATACGCCACCAATCTGGCGAGAAACCACACCTGCTTGAGCTCGGTACTGACCAAATAAGCTATTAGCAGAGGTAACAAGCTGTTGGTAAGACTCACCTTTAACCGTTGCTTTATCTTTTAGCTCAGTAAATAGTTTATTAATTAGTGCCATACGATCTGCGCCATAGGCAGCAGGGTTTGACGACAAATCACCAATCATTACACGTGGATCGATATGGCGACCTGGTGCGCGCATATCGTCTGCATCGTTACCAAAGGCAAGGGCATGTTCACTTGAACGAGCAAGTATTTTTTCAAGTCGAGCTTGCTCAGCAGCTTCATCTGCAAGCGCTACGCTGTAGCCATAGTTAATTGCCCAATCATCGTAAGGACCAGGTTTTGTTTGAAAAATATCACCTTGCTGCATACCAATTGGGGCAATGTTAGCGGGTGCATAATCCATAACAGAACCGGTTACTATGCCTTGGGTTTTGTTTTTGTCGTGTACTTCTTTTTCATCCCACAAAATTGATGATTTCATATTATGGTTAAGACCTAAAGTATGGCCAACTTCGTGAAGTACCAATTGCGTTAGACCTTGGCGAAGCATTTCTTTATCTTCAATTTTGTCGCCGCTAGCAAGGCCTTTGGCAAGCATTAGATTTTGTTGAATCTCATGCCCAAGAGAGCAATTTAGCTCGCCGGTATTTGTTGTTTCACCGTGGCTCATTGTTCCTTGTGTGAAAAGTGTGTCGTAAATCCAGCGGTTTTTCATAAATACAAACTCAAGCATAATGTCTGAGCCCAGTATTTCGCCTGTTAATGGGTTAGCAAGTGCTGGCCCGTATCCGCCAAATGGAGGCTTAGGTGACGAAGTCCAACGCAGTACGTTGTAATTGATATCGCCCGCATCCCAGTCTGCATCGTCTGGTTGTACTTTTACCTCTAAGGCATTTTTAAAGCCGGCTTTTTCAAAAGAGGTATTCCACGTTAAAACAGCGTCACGAATAGTATCGCGCCATTCAATGGGTGTGGTGTTTTCTATCCACCAAGTAATCGGTTTTACTGGCTCTGAAAGCGCTGCACTTGGGTCTTTCTTTTGTAAGTCCCAGCGTTTTATAACATCTTGATAAGGTGCCCAATCGGTAGATGTCATTTGATCAAATTGATTTGTAAAATAACCAATGCGCGCATCATCCATACGTGGTGCGTAGTTATTGCTAGGTAGAGCGACAAACGAGTGCTGAACTTTTACCGATACGCTACGCGGGTCGCTTACTGCATTTGAGCCACGTACCGTTGGGCTTGGGTTAGTAAATACGTAATCAACAAC
>NZ_JACJDN010000723.1:0-1834 GCF_014163565.1 Pseudoalteromonas sp. SR45-5
AAAGGATGTAACAAAAATAACTGGGATATCCTGTGTTTCAGTATTATTTTTTAATTTTAAACATGTATCAATACCACTCATTCCACCCATACTAATATCGAGTAGGACTATATCGGGTACATTTACATTACAAATTTCAATTGCTTCTTCACCACTTCCAGCTGTTGTCACATTAAAATGCTCAGATAATATTTTTTTTAATACGATTAAGCTTAATAACTGATCGTCAACTATAAGTACTTTAGAATTCTTTAAACTTAGTTTTAATTGATGGTCAGAGTAATTTATTGGCATAGTAAAAATGTTTTGTTTTTTTAATTAAAAACAGCCTATAGCATCACATTTTGTTATGCAAATGTTAATTAAGAGGGTTTTACTTATTGGTTATTAATAAAAATGCTTTTTAGTAAATCTTTATTGCATAAAAACAAAAAATGAGCCACTTGGGCTCATTTTATAACTTTGAATACTTAATTTAGTTAAGTATTATTCGTCATCATCTAAATCTAATTGCTGACGTTGAGCAGGTCGAGCTAAAATCTCTACATAGAAAGAGGTCAAACCTTGCTTTTCAATTTCGCCAATTTGGTTACTTAATTCAGCAACGTGCACAACTTGCGCATCTTCAGCTGTGTTACCAAACTTACAGTCAAATGCCCAATAGTCAGCATCTTCAGGTAGCGTTTTATTACGCTCTCTTTTCAAATATTTTTTCACTTCGTGCTTTGCAGCATCAACCATACGAGGGTATTTGATTTTCTCGTGATTTAGCGTGAATGTTTTCTTCATTACGTTCCTAATTACCTTGGTTTAATGATAATGGCATTTCATGTCATACCATTTGACGCCATTATAGCAATTGCATTTAATTTTTGGATGCTTTTTTTTCATTAAATCAATTATTAGCAAATATATAAAGCAGACCCGTTGTAAAGCATATATTAACTGATGATTATTACAATCATATATCACACCGCAATAAGCTGAAGTGGTTGACGTATTGCATCATTATTAAGGCTGTCGTAAAAAGCAGCTGCATCTATAGGGGGATTCGCTAGTTGTGTTTGTTCGCTTTTTATTCTTCTTCTGACAGCAAGCTCACAGTTATCTATTATATTAAGTGGAATATGCTTATCATCATTTCTAATCGCAAGTGGTTCAGGCTTTAAGCACTGTCTTAACTTAATACTTGTCATACCGCAGCGCTCTCCTTCTTGAGATATTAATGATGCATTAAACTGTCCAACCAACATATTGTATTCATCAGGGGCTAAAAGTTGCTTTGGACCTGCGCCAAATTGCTTTCTTAATGCCTTTTCTTCTATAACTAAATTATCTATTTCAGTTTTTGGTAAATGAAATTGGCTAAAGTCGAGTGCGTCATGTGACAGCATCGCTAATAATAGAGAAAATTCGCCACGGCGATTTTCATGCACACTATTATTGAGCCTACTGTTTAACTGACTCTCTGTGATTAACAAATCATCTATTTGCATAGTCTTTAGTCGATTGTGGTAACTGATAGATATTTATCGGCTTTATTTCAATTTTCTTTAGCTTTTTTCTTTACTTAAATACGCAATTTGCTATTATCAGCGCCGTTGCATTGGAGGGGTTCCCGAGCGGCCAAAGGGATCAGACTGTAAATCTGACGGCTCAGCCTTCGCTGGTTCGAATCCAGCTCCCTCCACCACTTTTCTTACCGCTAAGTTAAGTGGGGCCAAATGCAATAAAATTAGTGTGGAGGGGTTCCCGAGCGGCCAAAGGGATCAGACTGTAAATCTGACGGCTCAGCCTTCGCTGGTTCGAATCCAGCTCCCTCCACCACTTTTCT
>NZ_JACJDN010000724.1:0-1830 GCF_014163565.1 Pseudoalteromonas sp. SR45-5
CTAAGCATGAGGCTGACATAGCCTTAGCAACTCAAAGCTACCCCGATATGATGTTCGAAACCGCAAAAGCGTGGAAAGAAATGATTCATCGCTACTTTGCAGGTGCTTTAGGTTTACTTATTTTAGGTTTATTTGTGTTGGCTTTTTTAAAGCGCCAATATCCAACTACGCCAGTTAAATTGCCTTTGGCTTTACTTCTACTCGTGGTGTTTCAGGCTGCCCTTGGTATGTGGACAGTAACCATGAACCTTCAGCCGCTTATTGTAATGGGGCACTTATTAGGTGGCTTTAGTATTTTGTCACTTATAACGCTTTTATATTTACGGCTAACCGCAAAACCTATTATGGGTGGTGATAGCGGCGCAAAACGCTATTTTGGTTTAAGTTTAGTAGCGCTCAGTGTATTGATTATCCAAATTGCACTTGGTGGTTGGCTGGCTGCAAATTACGCCGCTCCTCATTGTAGTGGTTTGCCATTGTGTAATTACGCACAACCGTTTTCATTGAGTAGCGTATTTCAATTACCACTTGAGCACAGTAATTATGAATTTGGTGTGTTATCGCAGCAAGCGCGTATGTCTATTCATTTATTACACCGCATTTGGGCACTGGTTACTTGCATCGTTCTGGCGCTAATTATGTGGAAAATATACAGCCAAGCGTACTCTAAAAAAATTAAAAATTGCGTGGTGAGCGTATTGCTTACCCTGCTTTGCCAAATTAGCTTAGGGCTTATTTTAGTACATTGGCATATTCCGTTGGGAGTTGCACTGGCGCATAACTTGATGGCTGCCATACTATTATTAAGCATGGTTAGGTTGTGTTATTACCTAAAATCACGCACATAAAGGGGAAGTATAATGGCACTTATAATTGATAAAAAAATACTGCTACTCGTTAATACTCAATCGCTAATTCCGCGTACTCATAATTTGCTGCAAGACTACTTAGCAATTAGTAAATTTAAAGTGGTAGCCATGCTGGTACTAACAGCTTGGGTTGGTTTAGCGCTGGCTCCTGATGTAGGGCGCGGTATGGCTGTACAGTTTATTAGCTTGTTAGGTATAGGGCTACTTTCTGCTGCTGCAGCGGTTATTAATCATGTGGTTGATAGTGAGATAGACTCAAAAATGGCAAGGACTCGTCATCGTCCTGTGGCTAAAGGGCGTTTAAGTAAAACACATGCGCTTAGTTTTGCAGCTGTTATTGGGGTTGCGGGTTTTATTATGCTAATGGTGTGGGCTAATACCTTAACCGCTATATTAACGTTATTTGCATTGGTAGGTTATGCATTTGTTTATACATCATTTTTAAAGCGTGCTACACCGCAAAATATTGTTATAGGTGGGTTGGCTGGCGCAATGCCTCCATTATTAGGTTGGGTGTCAGAAACAAACCAAATGGCAGCAGCCCCTTGGTTACTTGTAATGATAATATTTACCTGGACTCCGCCACACTTTTGGGCGCTGGCTATAGCGCGAAAAAGTGATTATGAACGCGCTAAAATTCCTATGTTACCAGTAACCCATGGAATCGACTTTTGTAAAACGTGCGTCGTTGCCTACTCTGTTTTACTCGCTGTAGTTTGCGTATTACCTTATTTAATTGGTATGTCTGGATTAATATATTTAATAGGTGCGTGTGTATTAAATGCAGTGTTTATATATAAAGCCGTCAAATTAAAAATTGCTGGAAATGATGAGACTGCAATGGACTTATTTCGTTTTTCGATTATTCATTTAATGGTACTCTTTGTAATCTTATTTATAGATAAATGGCTCACTTTATGAAGCAGTTATGGCTTGGATTAATTGTTGTTTTAGTTTTGTT
>NZ_JACJDN010000725.1:0-1830 GCF_014163565.1 Pseudoalteromonas sp. SR45-5
TTTAGTTTTATTTATTGGCGTTACTTTAAACTCGATAACTTCTGCCATATTTTCATTAATGTTTTTCATTTATTACCCCAGCGGCTTATCTTTTTAAAATACGTGTTATTTGGTTTATTAAAACACCTTGTTTCACTGGCTTTAATAACATGTCATCAAAGCCCTGATTTACATATTTAGATTCTGTATCGGGTGTCGATGTATGCGCAATTATTTTAGTTTTAGAATTATCACTGTGTTTTTTAATTTTTAACATAGCGTCAGTTCCCGACAATTCTGGCATTACTATATCCATTAGAATAATGTCGTAACTATTTTGCGAAACCATCAACATAGCCTCTATCGCACTGCATGCGTAATCTATTATGATATTCTGATCTTTTAGCATTGCCCTAATCACAATTTCTACAAGTGGATCGTCATCAACAAGTAGTAGCGTGTTTTGGTGATTTTTAGTCACTAAACTCGCTTTTACTAAATCAGTATTTAATGATCTACTTGGTACTTTTTGCACATTGTCTTTATCTTGCTTCGTTACTTTGTTTACCAGCATAGAAAGCGTTATCGTTGATTTATTCGCGTTACTACTTACAGTTATCGCTTTACCACCTAACATTTTAAATATTGAGATAAAAAACTTTAACTCTAATGAAACGTCTTTATCATCTATGAGACGTGCTATATCATCACCCGATATACTTTTAAGCTCAGTTATAAAGTAACTACTGTCGATTAAATTGCTTAATGAAAAGTCTAGGTGTAAGTAATTACGGTTACTTTCATTTTTAATCTGAGCGTCAATTGAAAGCGTTGTATTATTTGACGAATCCAAAACCTCTGTCACTAACTGAATAACCAATTGAGAAATTAACTTTTCATCGCTTACCACGGTTAACCCAGGCGTAATATTATTTTTAAGAACTATTTTTTTGTTTTCAGCTTCTTTAGTTAAAATCGAAATATTATTATTGATCATATGATTCAGGTTAACGTTTTTGGCCTGCAGTTTTAACTTACCTATTTCCGATTTATTTATATTTACGAGTTGTTGAATTACACTTTCGAGCTGGTCGCATGCATCAGAAATATTCCCCACATTGTTTTTAAATTCGTTAAAGCTTATTGGATCTTTAGATATTTCAACTAATGACTTTAAAGATGATAAAGGCGTTTTTAATTGACGGCTAAGCCTTGTAACAAATTTTTCTTTTAATTGATTTGTCTGTTTTGATTTTTCAAGAACATCAGCGAGTAAACATTCTTTTTGATGTGCCTCTGTATCATCTCTAAAGTAGCAAACGAAACCATTAAAATCTGTATGTCTTTGTAATACAGTTATCCACTTCCCGTCTGTAAAACCTATATCTATTAATTGGTTACGCTCATCATCAAGCTTATGATGTTCATGGTAATGATTTATAATATTATGCTGTTGTGCAATACTTATCAGCTGGCTATACGATAGCTGACCGTTTTGTTTATTCACCTGTGCAAATAAAAGATTAAATGCATTGTTAGTAATCACAGGAAATTCGTGGCTATTAAAAATAGCAAACCCATGCGGCAATGCATCAAGAGAACTTGAAAATAGCTCTTCCCTATTAAGTATTAACTGATTTTTTTGTTTTATTTCGTTGTGTAAACGTCTTGGCAAACGTAAAAAATAATACACAAAGGCAAATACACAAAAAGAGATTAACCCTAATCTAATTAAACTATATTTAGTTATTTGTGGGCGTACTATTATATTCATAGGTTGCACATGTAAGCGCCATGTAGGTGGAAAACGACTACTTAAAGCGCTAATACTATTTTTAATTATACTCGGGC
>NZ_JACJDN010000726.1:0-1824 GCF_014163565.1 Pseudoalteromonas sp. SR45-5
TGCTAAAAGATTGGTCACTAATGGTGAATATTTAGACTTTATAAATGCCGGTGGATATAGCAATCCACAATATTGGTTAAGCGACGGTTGGGCGCATATTCAAAACACTCGTTTAACGCATCCATTATATTGGCATTACATAAATAACGAATGGTTTGAGTTTACACACTATGGATTGCAGCCTTTAAATTTAAGTGCTCCCATCAGCCATGTTAGTTATTTTGAGGCCAGCGCCTACGCTAATTTTGTAAAGGCTCGCTTGCCTACAGAGTTCGAGTGGGAATATGCAGCTAAAAATACACCTTCAACAGACACTAATAATAACTATCTAACACCACAACAAACAAAAGATGATACTGAAATAAACCAGTTAACGGATTCATGTTGGCAATGGACAAACAGTGCATATTTGCCATACCCCGGTTTTAAGCCTATTGAAGGAGTAGCAGGGGAATACAATGGTAAATTTATGAATAACCAAATGGTGTTACGGGGTGGGTGTGTGTTTACCCCTCAAAACCATTTACGACAAACATACCGAAATTTTTATTACCCACATCAAGCGTGGATGTGCAGCGGGATAAGACTAGCTAAGGATATAGTATGAGCCAAGTAACAGCGATTAAACAAAGTAACATAACCGACACTGAATTTTTAAACGACGTGATAAGCGGATTAACTCAACAACAAAAAACGCTTCCGTGTAAGTATTTTTACGATGATAAAGGTGCTGCATTATTCGAGCAAATAACATCCTTACAAGAGTATTATGTTACACGTACGGAGTTGTCTATTTTAGAGCAATACTCGCAGTCGATTGCTCAAATGCTACCTGAAAATCTCTCTATTATTGAGCCTGGGTGTGGTTCGGGTAAAAAGGTCGCGTATTTATTAGCGCACATGGCAAAGGTAAAAACCTTCGTACCGTTTGAAATTTCTGAGGAGATGCTCAGTTATTCACTTGCACATTTGTCACCATTATTCCCAGATTTGGCCATTTCGCCATTACTAGGAGACTTTACACATAGCCAAATGGTTAAACAGCTAACCAAAGACACCGCTTTAGATAGTCAAACCAATTTGGTGTATTTTCCAGGCTCTACTCTTGGTAATTTTGCCCCAGTTAAAGCTATAGAAATTATGAATAATTTCCATCGTTTATGTGGTGTAAACGGTTATGTATTAATTGGGGTTGATTTAGTAAAAGAGCGCCAAGTGTTACTTGATGCATATAACGATAAAGCGGGAATCACCGCCGCATTTAATAAAAATTTACTACAACGTATTAATAACGAGCTAAACGGCACATTTAATTTAGATAACTTTAGCCACGAGTCACGCTTTAACGAGCAACATAGCCGTATTGAAATGCATTTAGTAAGTAACTGTAATCAAAGCGTGGTTATAAATGATCAGCAAATAGACTTTATTGAAGGCGAAAGTATCCATACAGAAAACTCTCATAAGTACACGCTCGAATCGTTTAAGCAGCTTGCAGCGCAAGCTAATTTAAAGTTAGAGCAAACATGGCAAGACGATAGTAACTATTTTGCATTGTGCTTATTACGACCGCTATAAACGTTTACTTAATATGTTTAGGGCGTGTTGATCTTTGATAGTTGAATTTGCAGCAATATGTTTGGTTTTTAGGCAAGGTAGAGCCTATGAAGTGTGGTTATTCCACATAAATAGGCGATAACGCAGCATAAATGCCAAACATGTGCTGCCCTTCGGGTTCTGCCTAGGGGCGATAAACTCTTTGTTGCTCGATTTTTACTTAGCCCACTAGGTTACAAACCTCGCGCCGCGATTTAATCGCCCCTA
>NZ_JACJDN010000727.1:0-1821 GCF_014163565.1 Pseudoalteromonas sp. SR45-5
ATAAATTAACTACTTCTGACATCTACTTTAAGTTTTAGCTTTTGGCCAGGTTGTAAGTATTTTTGACCGGCTAAATTATTCCACTTAATAATTTCGTTAACGCTTAGATTAAACTTAGACGCAATACGTGCAAGTGAGTCACCACGGCGTACTTTGTATGTAATAGTACGGTTGGTACTTGCCGTTGCTTGTGGTTTATTAGCTGACTTATAAACAGTAAGTTTTTGATTTAGGCGCAGTACAGAGTTTTTCTTTAGCTTATTCCATTTAGCCAACTCATCCATAGTTACGTCATATTCGCGGCTAATGTCCCATAACGTGTCGCCACTTTTAACTGTGTGCGAAAGCTTTGTGCGAGTTGCTTTATTAGCAGCTAAGCGCATCTGCTTTGGTAAATGTTCGCTATTTATAGCGCCATCAGTAAGCGGGACTAATAATTCTTGGCCTACTTTAATCGTATTTGATTTGAGTTTATTAAGCGATCGGATTGCACTTGAGCTCGTTGTAAACTTTTTGGCAATTACTGATAAGCTGTCGCCTCGAGCCACAATATAACGTTGCCAGCGTAATCTGTTTTTAACATCAGTGTTTGCTAGTTTTTGGCTAAATTGCTCTGCTTTATCTACTGGCAGTAATAAAGAATGTGGGCCATTAGGATCAGTTGCCCAGCGGTTAAAACCAGGGTTTAATCTGTATAGCTCAGTAAGCGTCATATCGGCCATATCAGCAGCAAGTGCTAAATCTATTTGCGAGCCAACATCAACCACTTCAACCACTTGTGCATTAATTACTGGTTGCCATGTAACGTTAAAATCATCTGAGCGTTTTAATAAATCGGCAAGTGCTAATAACTTTGGTACGTAGGCTGTTGTTTCGCTAGGTAAATCAAGAGACCAAAAATCGGTAGGTAAATGCTTTTTACGATTCTTTTTAATAGCGCGCATCAAGCGCCCTTCACCTGAATTATAAGCAGCAATCGCATTTAGCCAATCGCCTTCAAGTGTTTTATGTAAATACGACAAGTAGTCAAGTGCTGCGCGAGTCGACTGCACTATGTCGCGACGACCGTCGTACCACCAGTTTTGTTTTAAATCGAATCGCTCACCGGTTGCAGGCATAAACTGCCAAATGCCCGATGCGCTGCGATTAGAATAACCAAATGGGTCAAATGCGCTTTCTACAATAGGCAGTAGTGCAATTTCGATTGGCATTTCGCGCTTTTCTACTTCTTCAACAATAAAGTGTAAGTAAGGTTCTGCACGTTTAGAAATACGATCTAAATAGGCTTGGTGGCGAGCGTAATAGTTACGTTCAGTAACAACAGGGCGGTTTTGCGGTATTTCGATAGAAAGTTGGTAGCGAATTCGCTCCCACACATCATCAAACACGGGCGCTTCTTGCTCATCAGAGTCAACTTGCTGATATTGTGCGTTTACCATCAATGCATTGTTAATGTCGTTAGGACTTGCGCCTTCGAGTTGTTGGTTTGCTTGTGTGGCAACTTGAGAGTCTGACTCTAATGTTGTCACAGTTTGACAACCACTTAGCGCTAACGCCAAGGCTACTAATAGGGGAGATTTATTCATAAATACCAATACATCGGGTAAAAAACTCGGCGAATACTACCTGTTATGAGTTAACATTGCCACTTAATGACTTTTTAAAACGCAGAAATAGAATCATCACTATATCTTAAGTTAATGATTCTAATGAAATAAATATTAAAGTATTAGTTTTTGCATTAAAAATTGTCTTTGAACTGTCTCAGACTCGCAAAGTTTCCCCAAGGTTCATTGTTTTTTGTAACCGAGATAAATTTCT
>NZ_JACJDN010000728.1:0-1820 GCF_014163565.1 Pseudoalteromonas sp. SR45-5
TCAAAGCGTTACTACTATTAACAGGAAAGGTTGAAGTGCTGTCGCGTTTATATAATTTTATGCCGGGTTTAGATACATTGCTGCACTATGAACGCCAATGGTTTGCTGATGATGTAAGGGCGGCGCTATCAGTAGCTGCAGTGGCTTTACCTGTTGCCATTGCTTACGCACAACTAACCGGTGTTAACGCCGCCGTAGGGTTATACTCTTGCATACTGCCAATGATGCTATATGCACTTTTCGGCACTTCAAAACAATTAATAGTCGGCCCTGATGCCGCAACCTGCGCCGTTATTGCCGCTGTAGTAACACCTCTTGCTGCAGGTGACAGCTTTAAGCATTGGCAACTTGTTGTCACCATGACCGCCATGACCGGCTTTTGGTGCTTTATAGCCAGTAAATTTAAGTTAGGTGTATTAGCTGACTTTTTATCTAAACCTATTTTAATGGGCTTACTAAACGGCGTAGCTATCACTATTATTGTGGGTCAATTTTCTAAAGTATTTGGTTTTACTTTTGATGAGCGCTACTTACTTGAACGCCTCGGTGGTGTGCCCACATACCTAGCGCAAACACATGTTCCCACCTTATTAATGGCTTTGTTTACACTGGCGGTCTATTTTGCCATGAAACGGATAAAGCCCACGTGGCCTGCATCTATGTTTGCTATTGCTTTTGGTGCGCTTTTGGTATGGATTTTTGATTTAAAACAATTTGATATAAAAACCATTGGCACCGTAACTGGCGGGCTCCCCGTTTTTAATACCCCTGTTTTTGATTTAGGGATTATTCGTGAGCTGGTGGTACCCGCACTTAACTTAGCCATCGTGAGCTTTGTTAGTATGATGCTAACTGCCCGCAGCTTTGCTGCTAAAAATGGCTACGACATAGACGCCGATAAAGAATTTAGAGCGTTAGGTATTGCCAATATAGCGTCAGCTCTTTCGCAAGGTTTTGCCGTCAGTGGCGCCGACTCACGCACCGCTGTTAACGATGCAGCAGGTGGTAAAACACAGTTAGTATCAATAATAGCAGCGGCCATTATTGCGCTCATAGCTATATTTTTAACAGCCCCACTTGAATTTATTCCAAGCGCAGCGCTAGGTATTGTACTTATTATTGCCTCTGTCCATTTACTCGATTTAAAAGCTGTTTGGCAATTAAAACGAAAAGACAAACAGGCATTTTATCTCGCCTTAGCTACCTTACTAGCGGTGTTATTTATAGGCGTTATCCCAGGTATTACGCTTGCTGTATTACTGGGGTTATTTCAATTTATTCGCACTGTTATGCGTCCAACCGACAATATACTCGGCGTAGATGTTAACGGTGTAGTAAGAAGTTTAGACGCCACAGATAAAGCAAAAGCAGTGCAAGGCGTGTTTATCTATCGCTTTAATTCACCTTTAACTTACTTTAATGCCAGCTACTTTAAACGCAGATTACTTGAGCAATATGCAAGGCAAAAAGACGATACACAATGTGTAATAATTGACGCTGTACCCTGCTTTACTCATTTAGATTTAAGCGTAATGGCCATGCTTGCAGATCTCGACGTTATATTTAAAAAGCGTGATATAAGGCTTGAGCTTGCAGGTAGAAAACGTCAGTTACTTTCGTGGTTTGATATTGCAGGAATGAAGTCAGGAAAAGAAGGTATATATATTCACTCCGATCTATATGTTGCGCTACAAAAAAATAGTGTAAGCCAGCCTACCGACGAAGTTGCCTTATTTGAAGCTCATACCAATTAGGAAGAAGAAGAATTAGCCGTGTTGTAAATTATAAACGGCAATAAAATAAAAAAGAGTAACTGTATT
>NZ_JACJDN010000729.1:0-1814 GCF_014163565.1 Pseudoalteromonas sp. SR45-5
GCATTTACTAATTAAATGTAGGAAATAGCATTCATTTAAAATCGTTATGGTTTTATAAGAAAATATCATCTTAAAAAGTCTGTGAAATAGTTTCAATCCCTGTTTAAATATCCTCAACTTAAGAGCGTAGGCAAAGAGTCGTTTAAAGCGTACAATAAAGCCTCTAAAAAACACCATACACGTTGCCCTAGGAGACCCCAATGTTAGAACGTAGCATGAATATTTCGGATTTTGATCCAGAGTTATTTGACGCGATAAACAAAGAAACTGCTCGCCAAGAAGAGCACATTGAACTAATCGCTTCAGAAAACTACTGTAGCCCACGCGTACTAGAAGCGCAGGGTTCACAGCTTACAAATAAATACGCAGAAGGTTACCCTGGCAAACGTTATTATGGCGGTTGTGAGCACGTTGATGTTGTTGAGCAATTAGCAATTGACCGTGCTAACGAGTTATTTGGTTCTGACTACGCAAACGTACAACCACATGCTGGTTCGCAAGCTAATGCTGCTGTTTTTCTAGCGCTATTAGAAGCAGGCGACACTGTACTTGGTATGAGCTTAGCTCATGGTGGTCACTTAACTCACGGATCACACGTAAGCTTCTCTGGTAAGCTTTACAATGCAATTCAATACGGACTAGATGAAACAACGGGCGAAATTGATTACGCACAGGTTGAAGCACTAGCACTTGAGCATAAACCAAAAATGATTATTGGTGGTTTCTCAGCGTACTCAGGTATTGTTGATTGGGCTAAATTCCGTGAAATTGCTGACAAAGTAGGTGCTTACCTGTTTGTTGATATGGCTCACGTTGCAGGTTTAATTGCGGCAGGCGTTTACCCAAGCCCAGTTCCTCATGCACATGTTGTAACTACAACTACGCATAAAACACTTGCTGGTCCTCGTGGTGGTTTAATTATCTCTGCATGTGGCGATGAAGCAATCTATAAAAAGCTTAACAGCGCAGTTTTCCCTGGTGGCCAAGGTGGTCCTTTATGTCATGTTATTGCAGCAAAAGCAGTGGCATTTAAAGAAGCGCTTCAACCAGAATTTAAAGTATACCAAACACAAGTTGTTAAAAACGCAAAAGCAATGGTTGCTGTAATGCAAGAGCGCGGCTACAAAATCGTATCTGACAAAACTGAAAACCACTTATTCCTACTCGATTTAATCGATAAAGATATTACTGGTAAAGATGCAGACGCAGCCCTTGGTAACGCTAACATCACAGTTAATAAAAACTCAGTGCCAAACGATCCACGTTCTCCGTTTGTAACATCTGGTTTGCGTATTGGTTCTCCTGCAATCACTCGTCGTGGTTTTAAAGAAGAAGAATCAAAAGAGCTTGCTGGCTGGATTTGTGACGTACTAGATAACATCACTGATGAATCTGTACAGGCGCAAGTTAAAGAAAAAGTAAAAGCAATTTGTGCAAAATTACCTGTTTACGCTTAATTGCATAAGCAGCAGTAATTTAGATCACATAGGCTAGGGGCCTGTTTATCTTTCGAGGTTTAATTTGCAGTAGTATGTTTGGTTTTTAGGCAAGGCAGAGTCTATGTAGTGTGGTTACTCCACACAAATAGGCGATAACGCAGCATAAATGCCAAACATGCACTGCCCTCGGGTTCGTCCTAGGGGCGATTTACTCTTTGTTGCCTACATGGATGTAGGTAAGGGGCGTGAGCAGGACGCGGAAGCTTTGCTCGGTTTTTACTTAGCCCACTAGGTTACAAACCTCGCGCCGTGATTAAATCACCCATAGATAGAACAAATTTAATCCTGAAAGGTCAACAGGCCCTATTTTTTTGC
>NZ_JACJDN010000072.1:0-10186 GCF_014163565.1 Pseudoalteromonas sp. SR45-5
AGAGGGGGTTAAAGTCAATTTTTATAAACATTATGCATATATGTATAATAAATATTCGGTATTAATTAAATATAATACTATTGGCTAATTCGCAAACATCTCTAAATAAACAAGAATTGTAAAAAGTCCTGTGGGTATATATACTAACGGTGGTTTTAAACCGTATTGTATTTGGGTAAACATATTCTTAACAGCTTAAAATTTACTGTTTTGTGAACTTTAACTATTTTGATACGTTTATTCTGATAGTTCCACCAGTAATATTTGGTGGGTTTTTAGAAAAACAAGTAGATGAGCTCCACTGTGAGCAAAGATGGGCAAGTAACTGTGAAAAAGCAAAGACCTGTAAATCTAGATCTAACAACTATATCTATGCCGGCAACGGCTAAAGCTTCAATTTTTCACCGCGTCACCGGTGTTGCATTGTTTTTTGCTTTAACGTTTGTCATTTGGGCTTGGTCTGAGTCTCTCTCTTCAGCTGAAGGTTTTGAATTCGTCAAGGGTCTGTTTAACGGATTCATTGCCAAATTTATAGCTTGGGGCACTGTTTCTGTATTAGGTTATCACCTTATTGGTGGCATCCGTCATATGATTATGGATATGGGACATTGGGAAGAACTTGAATCAGGTAACCTCAGCGCTAAAGTATCAATGGCTCTTGGTGTTGTGTTTGCCGTATTGGCAGGGGTGTGGATATGGTTTTAAATCAAGCAACTCTAAAACGTGATGGTGTACAAGATTTCGTATCTTTACGTACCACGGCATTAATAATCAGCGCGTACGCGATTTTTATTATCGGCTATTTTTTAGCGACGCCAGAAGTCACTTTCGAAGCCTGGACAGGCCTCTTCTCTAACCTAGCAATGAAAGGGTTTACTTTAATTACCCTTATTTGCATTATGGTTCATACCCGCATTGGCCTTTGGCAAGTTCTTACAGACTATGTTAAGTGTTCGAAGTTGCGTGCTGTATTAGGTTTTGTTTTAAACCTAATGGCCGTTGCTTACGTAGCTATTGGTCTAATCGTATTATGGGGTGTTTAAGTGAAATATTCTGTTCGTGAATTTGACGCCGTAGTAATTGGTGCAGGTGGTGCTGGTATGCGCGCTGCTTTAGCAATTACAGAATCTGGCAAAACGTGTGCATTAATATCTAAAGTATTTCCAACGCGCTCACACACTGTATCTGCTCAAGGTGGTATTACAGTAGCGCTTGGTAATTCACACGAAGACAACTGGGAATGGCATATGTACGATACCGTTAAGGGTTCCGATTTTATCGGTGACCAAGACGCTATTGAATACATGTGTCAAACTGGCCCAGAAGCTATTACTGAATTAGAAAACATGGGACTACCATTTTCTCGTTTTGAAAATGGCCGTGTTTACCAACGTCCTTTCGGTGGTCAATCGAAAAACTTTGGTGGTGAACAAGCCGCACGTACTGCTGCTGCAGCTGACCGTACTGGTCATGCTTTACTTCATCTTCTATATCAACAAAACGTTAAAAACAAAACAAATGTATTCTCTGAGTGGTATGCACTTGACTTAGTTAAAAACGACAATGGCGATGTAGTAGGGTGTACAGCAATTGAGATTGAAACAGGTGAAATCACTTTCTTCAAATCTAAAGCAGTTGTATTAGCCACTGGTGGTGCAGGTCGTATATTCGCATCAACAACAAATGCTCACATTAACACCGGTGACGGTGTTGGTATGGCAACACGCGCTGGTATTTCTATGCAAGACATGGAAATGTGGCAGTTCCACCCAACGGGTATTGCAGGTGCTGGTACGCTAGTAACTGAAGGTTGTCGTGGTGAAGGCGGTTATCTTTTAAATAAAGATGGCGAGCGCTTCATGGAACGTTACGCACCAAATGCAAAAGACTTAGCGTCTCGCGATGTTGTTGCGCGTTCAATGATGACTGAAATCCGTGAAGGTCGTGGTTGTGATGGTCCTTGGGGTCCTCATATCAAGCTGAAACTTGACCATTTAGGTGAAGAAACGCTTAACCTACGTCTTCCTGGCGTATGTGACCTAGCTAAAACTTTCGCTCACGTTGATCCAGCTAAAGAGCCAATTCCAGTAATTCCTACTTGTCATTATATGATGGGTGGTGTTCCTACTAACGTAAATGGACAAGCGCTACAAATCGATGCTCAAGGCAACGAAAAAGTAGTTGAAGGTTTATTTGCTGTTGGTGAGATTGCATGTGTATCTGTACACGGTGCAAACCGCCTAGGTGGTAACTCATTACTAGATTTAGTTGTATTTGGCCGCGCTGCTGGTAACTTCTTAGGTAAATACCTTAAAGATGTTGAAGTATCAAAAGCGGCTTCAGAGTCAGATTTAGAAGCGTCTCTTGCACGTTACAACCGTTGGGAAAATTCAACGGCTGGCCAAGGTGAAGATCCAGTTCAAATCAAAAAAGACCTACAGCAATGTATGCAGCTTAACTTCTCGGTATTCCGTGAAGGCGATTCAATGGCTTCAGGTCTTCAAGAACTTAAAGAAATTCGTGAACGTCTGCAACATGCTCGTCTTGATGATAAATCATCAGACTTCAATACGCAGCGTATCGAATGTCTTGAACTAGATAACTTAATGGAAACAGCTTACTCAACTGCAGTAGCTGCAAACTTCCGTACAGAAAGCCGTGGTGCACATTCTCGCTTTGACTACCCAGATCGTGATGACGAAAACTGGTTATGTCACTCAGTATTCAATCCTGTAACGGATGAAATGAGTAAGCGTGATGTAAACTATGCGCCTAAAACGCGTGAAGCTTTCCCACCTAAAGCACGTGTTTACTAGGAGATAGACGATGGCACAAGTACAATTTTCAGTTTATCGTTATAATCCAGATGTTGACAACGCTCCTCGTATGCAAGAATACACCTTGCAAACAGAGGAAGGTCACGACATGATGGTGTTAGATGCACTTATTCTTTTAAAAGAACAAGATCCTACACTATCTTTTCGTCGTTCATGCCGTGAAGGTGTGTGTGGATCTGATGGTGTTAACATGAATGGTAAAAATGGTTTAGCATGTATTACTCCTTTATCTACGCTACAAAAAAATGGCAAAGGTAAAATTGTAGTACGTCCGTTACCAGGCTTACCTGTGGTTCGTGACCTTGTTATTGACATGAGTCAGTTCTACACTCAGTACGAAAAAGTTAAACCTTATTTAATTAATGATCAGCCTGCAGCAGGCGAGCGTCTTCAATCTATTGAAGAACGTGATAAATTAGATGGGCTATATGAGTGTATTTTGTGTGCATGTTGTTCGACATCGTGTCCTTCGTTCTGGTGGAACCCAGACAAGTTCATTGGTCCAGCAGGCCTTCTTCACGCTTACCGTTTCTTAGCTGATAGCCGAGATACAGCAACTGAAGAACGTTTAGCGGATTTAGACGATGCGTTCAGTGTGTTCCGTTGCCACAGTATCATGAACTGTGTTAGCGTTTGTCCTAAGGGTCTTAACCCGACTAAAGCAATTGGGCAAATCAAATCTATGTTATTAAACCGAGCGGTTTGATTACTTAGTAAACGTAAGATGGCTAATACAGATTATTAGCCATCTTGTTATGATAACTATTAATTTCTGCGCTAAAGAAAAGGGCTTATAAATGCACGAAGGTGTGATGAAGGCATGGCTAGAATCTTCACATTTAAACGGCGGCAACGTTGCTTATGTAGAAGAGCTTTATGAAGCGTATTTAGACGATGCGACTTCTGTGCCAGATGAATGGCGAGAAGTGTTCGAACAATTACCTAAAGTTGATGGTGTGGATGTTGAAGTAAAACATTCAGAAGTTCGAACGCAGTTTGCACAGCTTGCAAAAAACAAGCATAGAGAAGTAGTGGTAGCAGAGGGTAGTGGCGGTGACCTTAAACAGGTTAAAGTTCTACAACTTATTAATGCTTTCCGTTTTCGTGGACACCAAAATGCAAACCTAGATCCATTAGGTATTTGGCAACGAGAGCGTGTACGAGATTTAGAGCTAGAGTACCACGACTTATCTTCAAGTGATTTTGACCGCGAGTTTAACGTAGGATCGTTTGCCGTAGGCCGCGATACTATGCCTTTAGGTGAACTATACCAAGCACTAAAAACTACATATTGTGGTTCAATTGGCGCTGAGTATATGCACATCACATCAACAGAGGAAAAGCGTTGGTTACAACAGCGTTTAGAATCTGTCCAGTCTAGGCCAAAATTCGAAAAAGACGAAAAGCTGCGTATCCTAAAAGGATTAACTGCTGCTGACGGACTTGAAAAATATTTAGGGGCTAAGTTCCCAGGTGCTAAGCGTTTCTCACTTGAAGGTGGCGATGCGCTAGTTCCAATGTTAAAAGAGCTTATTCACCGCGCAGGTGAAAGCGGCCAACAAGAAGCTGTTATTGGTATGGCTCACCGTGGTCGTTTAAATGTTCTTGTAAATGTACTTGGTAAAAATCCATCAGAATTATTTGATGAGTTTGCTGGTAAACATAAAGAAACATTAAGTTCTGGCGATGTTAAATACCACATGGGTTATTCATCTGACTTTGCTACTAAAGGTGGCAATGTTCATATGGCGCTTGCGTTTAACCCGTCTCATCTTGAAATTGTAAATCCAGTTGTTATGGGCTCAGTACGTGCTCGTCTTGATCGCTTAGGTGACAGTTCTGGTATTAAAGCTTTACCAATTACAATTCATGGTGATTCTGCGGTTACAGGCCAAGGTGTTGTACAAGAAACGTTTAACTTATCACAAACTAACGCGTTTAGTTGTGGTGGTAGTATTCGTATTGTTGTAAATAACCAAGTTGGTTTTACTACATCAAAACAAGACGATGTACGCTCTACAGATTACTGTACTGACATTGCTAAAATGGTTCAGTCACCTATCTTCCATGTTAACTCTGATGACCCTGAAGCAGTTGCATTTGTTACTCAAATTGCACTTGATTTCAGAAACCAGTTTAAACGTGACGTAGTAATCGATTTAGTATGTTACCGTCGCCATGGTCACAATGAAGCTGATGAGCCTAATGCAACTCAGCCTGTTATGTACCAAAAAATTAAAAAGCACCCAGTTCCACGTTTAATTTACGCAGATCAACTTATAGCTGAAGGCTCTTTTTCTGAACAAGAAATAAAAGCACTTGCTGATGAGTACCGTAATGCATTAGACGAAGGCAACTGTGTTGTTTCAGAAATACAACCAGAGACATCGCATTCTTCAGATTGGGCAAAGTATGTTGGCCATGAATGGGATGTTGATTACGATGCCAGCGTACCTGTTGAAGAGCTCAAAGCACTCGGTGAGAAAATCGCTTCTTACCCAGAGCAATATAAAGCACAGTCACGCGTTAAAAAGATTTACGATGATCGTAAATTAATGGCTTCTGGTGAGAAACCTCTAGATTGGGGTATGGCAGAAACACTTGCTTATGCAACAATTGCAACTGAAGGCACTGACATTCGTTTAACTGGTCAGGATTCAGGGCGTGGTACATTCTTCCATCGTCATGCTGTTGTTCACAGTCAATCAGACGGCGCTACTTATACACCTCTACAGCACTTAAGCGAAGATCAAGGTACTTTTGAAGTATTTGACTCTGTTTTATCTGAAGAAGCTGTTGTTGCTTTTGAATACGGTTATGCAACTGCAGAGCCTACTTCATTAGTACTTTGGGAAGCACAGTTTGGTGATTTCGCCAACGGTGCACAAGTTGTATTTGACCAATTCCTAAGTTCTGGTGAGCAAAAATGGGGCCGTTTATGTGGTCTTACAATTTTGTTACCACATGGCTACGAAGGACAAGGTCCAGAACATAGTTCAGCTCGTTTAGAGCGTTTCCTACAACTATGTGCTGATCACAACATGCAAGTATGTGTTCCATCTACTCCTGCACAAGTTTACGCTATGCTTCGTCGTCAATCAGTTCGACCACTACGTCGTCCGTTGATTGTTATGACGCCTAAGTCGTTGCTTCGTCATCCTCTTGCAACTTCATCGCTTGAAGAGCTATCGCATGGTGTTTTCCATAATATGATCGACGAAGTTGATGATATTAACCCTGAGAAAGTTGAACGCGTTGTATTTTGTAGTGGTAAAGTTTATTACGAACTATTACAAGAGCGTCGTAAGCTAGAGCAAGATAATATTGCTATTGTTCGTGTTGAGCAGTTATATCCGTTCCCACATGACGAAATGCAAACAATTATGGAGCGTTACCAACACGTAACTGATTTTGTATGGTGTCAAGAAGAGCCACAAAACCAAGGTGCATGGTATTGTTCACAACATCACTTTATTGATGCAATCCCACAAGGTGCTAAATTAAAATATGCAGGACGTAAAGCGTCTGCATCACCAGCGTGTGGTTACATGTCAGTACATACTAAAGAACAACAAGCGCTCGTTGCCGACGCGCTTACTATAGAAAATAAAGGATAAGCAATGAGCACAGAAATTAAAGTTCCTGTTCTTCCTGAGTCGGTTGCAGATGCTACCGTTGCTACATGGCATGTAAGTGTTGGCGACAAAGTAACTCGCGATCAAAACTTAGTAGACATTGAAACAGATAAAGTGGTTTTAGAAGTTGTTGCACAGCATGACGGTGTAATTACAGAAATATCACAAGAAGAAGGTGCAACCGTACTTGGCGATCAAGTTATGGGTTTACTTGGTGATGCTGATGCAGCGCCAGCAAGTGAAGGTTCATCTAAAGAAGAATCAGCACCAGCTAAATCAGAAGACGCGCCAGCGGCGCAATCAGCACCAGCATCAGAAGGTAAAGAAGTGGACATTAAAGTACCTGTACTTCCAGAATCAGTTGCAGACGCAACAATTGCTACATGGCATGTACAACCAGGTGACGCAGTAACACGCGACCAAAACTTGGTAGATATTGAAACAGATAAAGTTGTTCTTGAAGTAGTAGCTCAAGAAGATGGCATCATGGGTGATATCATTCACAACGAAGGCGATACTGTACTAGGCGAGCAAGTAATTGGTTCGGTTAAAGCAGGCGGTGCACCAGCGGCTCCAGCTGCAAAAGCAGACGAAACGCCAGCAGCAGATTCTAGCGAAAGTTCAGATGTGTTAACACCATCAGTTCGTCGTTTAATTGCTGAGAAAGGCTTAGACGCTTCTAAAATTAACGGCACGGGTAAAAATGGCCGCGTAACTAAAGAAGACGTTGATACGTTCTTAAAAGCACCAGCGCCAGCGGCTAAAAAAGCAGAAGCTTCTGCTCCTGCAGCACCGATGGGCGATCGTACTCAAAAACGTGTTCCTATGACTCGCCTGCGTAAAACGATTGCTACACGTCTTCTTGAAGCTAAAAATTCAACTGCAATGTTAACAACATTCAACGAAGTGAACATGGAACCAATCATGAGCCTTCGTAAGCAGTACCAAGAAGTATTTGAAAAGCGTCATGGCATTCGTTTAGGTTTCATGTCTTTCTACGTGAAAGCGGTAACTGAAGCACTTAAACGCTTCCCAGATGTTAATGCATCAATTGATGGTGACGATATTGTTTACCATAACTATTTTGATATCAGCATCGCAGTATCTACTCCACGTGGTCTAGTTACTCCAGTACTTAAAGATTGTGACAAACTATCTGTTGCTGAAATCGAAAAGGGTATTCGTGAATTAGCACTTAAAGGTCGTGATGGTAAGCTAACGCTTGCAGATATGACCGGTGGTAATTTCACTATTACTAATGGCGGCGTATTTGGTTCATTACTATCTACACCTATCATTAACTTGCCACAGTCTTCAATTTTGGGTATGCATAAAATCCAAGACCGTCCGATGGCTGTAAATGGTAAAGTAGAAATACTTCCTATGATGTATTTAGCTCTTTCTTATGACCACCGTATCATTGATGGTAAAGAATCAGTTGGTTTCTTAGTGACTATTAAAGAGTTACTTGAAGATCCAACTCGCTTATTGCTAGATGTTTAATCTAGTTGTATGAAATGTAAGCTGTGAATGAACATTCACAGCTTTTTTTTTGCGCCTTTGGTCTTACTGGGGTTTTCATGTTAAGCCTTGGGATCTATACTAGGTGCGCAATTTGGGATAGTTGTTTATTTGAAAAAATATTCAGCTCTTTTAGTATAAAAAATTGGATAAAGCATCATGAATTTGCATGAGTATCAGGCAAAACAACTTTTTGCCGAATATGGTTTACCAGTTTCTCAGGGTTTCGCTTGCGATACACCTGAAGAAGCTGCAGCAGCTGCTGAAAAAATCGGCGGTGATATGTGGGTTGTTAAAACTCAGGTTCACGCAGGTGGACGTGGTAAAGCTGGCGGTGTAAAGCTAGTAAAAACTATCGACGAAGTAAAAGCGTTTGCAGCTAACTGGTTGGGTAAAAACCTAGTTACTTACCAAACAGACGAGAAAGGTCAGCCAGTAGCTAAAATTTTAGTTGAAAGCTGTACTGACATTGCTAACGAATTGTACCTAGGTGCAGTAGTTGACCGTGCATCTCGCAAAGTAGTTTTCATGGCGTCTACTGAAGGCGGCGTTGAAATTGAAACTGTTGCAGAAGAAACACCAGAGCTTATCCACAAAGCTGAAATTGATCCATTAGTGGGTCCTCAAGCTTACCAAGCACGTGAGCTAGGCTTTAAATTGGGTCTTAACCCAGTACAAATGAAGCAGTTTGTTAAGATCTTTATGGGTCTTGGTAACATGTTTACTGATTTTGATTTCGCACTACTTGAGATCAACCCGTTAGTAATTACAGACGAAGGTAACCTTCACTGTCTTGACGGAAAAATCGGTATTGATGGTAATGCACTTTACCGTCAACCTAAAATCCGTGAGTTCCACGATCCATCTCAAGAAGATGCACGTGAAGCACACGCAGCAAGCTTCGAGCTTAACTACGTTGCTCTAGATGGCAATGTTGGTTGTATGGTTAACGGTGCAGGCCTAGCAATGGGTACTATGGACATCGTAAACCTACACGGCGGCAAACCGGCTAACTTCCTAGATGTTGGCGGCGGCGCGACTAAAGAACGTGTTTCTGAAGCATTCAAAATCATCCTTTCTGACGATAATGTTAAAGCTGTTTTAGTAAACATCTTTGGCGGTATTGTACGTTGTGACATGATTGCTGAAGGTATCATTGGCGCAGTTAAAGAAGTTGGCGTAAATGTACCTGTAGTTGTACGTTTAGAAGGTACTAATGCTGAATTAGGCCGTGAAGTTCTTAAGAACTCAGGTCTAGATATCATTGCTGCTGAATCACTAACAGACGCTGCTGAGAAAGTTGTTGCTGCTGCGGAGGGCAAATAATGTCTGTATTAATCAATAAAGATACAAAAGTTATCTGTCAAGGTTTCACTGGTGGCCAAGGTACTTTCCACTCAGAGCAAGCGCTTGAGTACGGTACACAAATGGTTGGTGGTGTAAGCCCAGGTAAAGGCGGTCAAACGCACCTTGGTCTTCCTGTATTCAACACAGTTCGTGATGCTGTTCAAGAAACTGGCGCAACTGCTTCAGTTATCTACGTACCAGCTCCTTTCTGTAAAGATGCAATCTTAGAAGCTATCGATGCTGGCATCGAGCTGATTGTTTGTATCACTGAAGGTATCCCTACGCTTGATATGGTTGACGTTAAAGTTAAACTAGATCAAACAGGTACTCGTATGATCGGTCCTAACTGTCCAGGTGTTATTACTCCTGGTGAGACTAAGATTGGTATCATGCCTGGTCACATCCACAAACCTGGTAAAGTAGGTATTGTTTCTCGCTCTGGTACTTTAACGTACGAAGCGGTTAAGCAAACTACTGATGCTGGTTTTGGTCAGTCTACGTGTGTTGGTATTGGTGGTGATCCAATCCCAGGTACTAACTTTATCGACGTTCTAGAAATGTTCGAAAAAGATCCACAAACTGAAGCAATCGTAATGATTGGTGAAATTGGTGGTACTGCAGAAGAAGAAGCTGCAGAGTACATCAAAGCTAACGTAACTAAACCTGTAGTATCTTACATTGCTGGTGTTACTGCACCAGAAGGTAAGCGTATGGGTCACGCTGGCGCAATCATCGCAGGCGGTAAAGGTACTGCTGATGAGAAATTTGCTGCATTAGAAGCTGCGGGCGTAAAAACTGTACGTTCACTTGCTGAAATCGGTAAAGCACTTAAAGAGAAAACAGGCT
>NZ_JACJDN010000730.1:0-1809 GCF_014163565.1 Pseudoalteromonas sp. SR45-5
GTTTTTTATTACTTTTGTTCACTTTCGCACCCAGTGCATTAGCGCAATTACGCGATCCTACTCAACCAAATATGTATGTAAATAACAACAAGAGTGTAACTCAAAACACAGAACTTAAATTGCAATCTATTATTAAAAACAGTACAGCATTTAAGGCCATTATTTCAGGCCATATTTATCGAGTCGGTGATGCTGTAGACGATTTTCGGATGCTAAGCATTAACTCAAAACAGGTTGTGTTAGCAAATGATGATAAACAAATAAAATTAGAATTATATGACTATGAAATTAAAAAATAATTTATCTCATCCGTGGCTTGTTCTTCTATTGTTACCTACATTTTTAACTGCGTGCCATAGCTTTAAACCAGGTAAAGAGGTTAAAACTCATATAGAACAAGAGCTGGCTGAAAAGCCTGTAGATACTAAAGCGATTGCGCCTTTACAGATGCCGAGTGAGCTTACCCAAAGCCTACTATCATCAATAAATAATGAGCAAACTATAAGTGATGATTTATCTATAAAGCGTTTTGATGTAGCCGCTAATGACGTTGAAATAGGCGCCTTTTTTGCAGGCTTAACAGACGATACGCCTTTTAGTGTTGCTGTGCATCCTGAGGTAAATGGCACAATTAGTTTAAATCTTAAAAGCGTTACTTTTAATGAAGTCATTGCTGTTATTAAGCGTATGTATCCTTTAGATATTGTTAATGAAGGACGAATAGTACAAGTACTGCCAGCCAAAATGCGCACAGAAACAATACCTGTAAATTATTTAATGATGCAGCGCCATGGTCAGTCTACAGTGAGTGTGGTTGCTGGTGGGGTTAGTCAATTTGCACAAAGTGGCAGTAGTTCGAATGGTTCAAGTTCAGGTAGTAGTAACCAGCAAAATAATGAGTTTGGCGGCGATAATCAAAGCTTAGATTTAAACGGTTCTCGAATCCAAACAATTAATAAAAATGACTTTTGGAAAGAATTAGAAGTCGCCCTTAAGTCTTTAATTGGCGCAAGCGATGGGCGCTATGTTGTTGCAAGCCCACAAGCTAGTTTGGTAACCGTAAATGCATTACCAAGCGAAATTAGTCAGCTAAAAGAGTTTTTGCGTCAAAGCCAAGAAAACCTGCAACGCCAAGTTATTCTAGAAGCAAAAATAATAGAAGTAACTTTAAAAGATGAGTACCAACAGGGAGTTAACTGGGAGCGTATAGCGAGTGGTTTAGAAGGCGGTATTTCGTTTGCTACAACAGCGGGTTCTACTATTAGTAATAGTATTTCAGCCGCAATTGGTGGAGCGTCATCGCTAACCATTCAAAAAGGAGACTTTAACGGGGTTATTAATTTGCTTGAAACGCAAGGTGATGTGCAAATGCTATCTAACCCTCGAGTTACCGCTACAAACAATCAAAAAGCAGTTATAAAAGTAGGGCAAGACGAATATTTTGTTACTAATGTATCAAGTACGACGGTAACGGGTACTGCTACAACGACCTCGCCTGAAATTGATTTAACGCCGTTCTTTTCTGGTATTGCCCTTGATGTAACGCCGCAAATTGACAAGTACGGCTCAGTTATTTTGCATGTTCACCCTTCAGTAACTGAAACAGAAGAGCAGCTAAAAGTAATTACATTAGACGATCAACGTTTTGAGTTGCCTCTAGCACAAAGTAACATTCGAGAATCAGATACTGTTATTCGCGCTCAAAGTGGCGAAATAGTGGTTATTGGTGGTTTGATGCAAACATCAACACAGGATGAAGAATCAAAAACCCCCGTGTTGGGTGATATCCCACTATTTGGCAATTTATTT
>NZ_JACJDN010000731.1:0-1806 GCF_014163565.1 Pseudoalteromonas sp. SR45-5
CGTTTTGAGTCGCTTCAGCGTCTCAAGGGATGCGAATAATACACCCTTTATTTTTCGAGTCAACACTTTGTTTTAAACTTTCTTTCGACAATTTAAAACCGAAGTTTTATTTAACTCTCTGAGTAGTTCGTGCCTCGCTATGCTTCGGCGTTTCCCGTCTCAGTGGGGTCGCATTATAGGGAGCGGCGGATTTTACGCAAGCGTTATTTGCATAAAATAGTAATTAAAATTAAGCCCCAAATAAGTACACACGATAGACACAAGTTACCCACAAAACCCTGTTGATAACTCTGTTTTTGAACTTTAAAACTAAACACTTTTATCCTGATGTGATAAGTTGCGGTCACTTTTTTAACTCATGTATTTAGGCAGTATCCATGACAGACATAATAAATAGTATAAGTGCCCTTCTATGGGGGCAAGTTCTCGTCTACTTATTAATAGCAGCGGGCCTCTTCTTTACTTTTCGACTAGGCTTTATTCAATTTGTGCAATTCCCACATATGTTCAAAGTTATGTTTGGTTCTCGTAAATGTGCCGATAACGAAATTTCATCCTTTCAGGCTTTTTGTACTTCATTAGCAGCTCGTGTCGGTACTGGCAATATGGCAGGTGTTGCTGTCGCCTTATACCTAGGTGGCCCAGGTGCTATTTTCTGGATGTGGCTTATTGCATTAATAGGTATGGCTACAAGTTTTGCCGAGAGTACTCTAGCTCAGGCTTATAAAACAAAAGATGCAGATGGTAATTTTAGAGGTGGCCCTGCTTATTATATGCAAAACGGTCTAGGCAAACGTTGGATGGGAACTTTATTCTCGTTATGTTTAATTTTAGCCTTTGGTTTAGTATTTAACGCAGTACAGTCAAACTCTATTGCTGCAGCATTTGAAGTAGCGTTTGATGTACCTAAGTATATAGTAGGCATTTGCTTGGTTATTGGTTCTGGCATCATTATTTTTGGTGGCCTAAAAACAATTTCTCGCTTTGCTGAAATGGTTGTGCCATTTATGGCATTAGCTTACCTGCTGGTTGCACTTTATGTATGCGCCATTAACTTTACTGCACTACCAGATGTGCTAGTGCTTATTATAAAAAGTGCTTTTGGTATTGAACAAGCTGGTGCTGGTGCTATTGGTTATGGTGTTACACAAGCGATGATCCAAGGTATAAAGCGTGGTTTATTCTCAAACGAAGCTGGTATGGGTAGTGCAGCTAATGCCGCGGCTACTGCGACACCTTACCCTCCTCACCCAGCATCACAAGGTTATGTGCAAATGTTAGGCGTATTTATTGATACTATTGTTATTTGTACAGCGACTGCTTCTCTTATTTTACTATCGCAGCAATTAGTACCTGAATCTGGTGTTATGGGGATTGAACTTACACAAGCAGCATTACAAGAACATGTCGGCGACTGGGGTACTTACTTTATTGCTATTGCTATATTGTTTTTTGCCTTTACTTCTATTGTGGCCAATTACTCTTACGCTGAAACAAATTTAATGTTTTTAGAGCACAACTCTAATAAAGGTATGTTTATCTTTAGACTTGTTGTTTTAGGTATGGTGATGTTTGGTGCTGTTGGTGAGCTTGGTTTAATTTGGACGCTGGCAGATATATCAATGGGTTTAATGGCCATTGTAAACGTTATAGCGCTATTTATGCTTTCAGGTGTTGTTGTATGGCTTTCAAAAGACTATAACGAACAACGCAAAAAGGGCTTAATACCCACCTTTGACAAAAGTAAGCATCCTAAACTTGCTAAAGAGGTTGACCCAGAGGCCTGGGAATAGAAAATAATCAGCG
>NZ_JACJDN010000732.1:0-1798 GCF_014163565.1 Pseudoalteromonas sp. SR45-5
TGAAGCATCTAAACCTTAACGGCCTGATGTAAAAGCCGCTGGGTTATTTTATCCAGCGCAACTATCTCGTCAGCTGCATTTAGCTCAGCAGCTGCTTTAGGCATACCCCATACCACAGACGAATACTCATCTTGAGCCAAGGTATGTGCTCCGTTTTGTTTTAGTGCAAGTAAACCTTTTGCGCCATCACTCCCCATTCCTGTTAGTATGGCTGCAACTACGTTTTTAGCCCCAGTTTCAACTAATGAGTTAAACAACACATCTACCGCAGGTTTATGTCTGTTCACCGGCTCGCCATCATCAAGCTGGCAATACAAGCTAACACCTCGTTTTTTAATACTTAAATGAAACCCACCCGGTGCTATATAAGCCCAGCCTGCGCTAAGCTTATCGCCATGTTCAGCTTCTTTCACATTTATCGTGCATGTACGATTCATTCGCTCAGCAAATGAAGCGCTAAACACAGGAGGAATATGCTGAGTAATTACAATTGGCGGGCAATTTTGTGGCATTTTAATAAGCACTTCTTTTATAGCCTCAGTCCCCCCCGTTGAAGCACCTATCGCTATTACTTTATTAAGTAAAAACTGAGAATGAGTATTAATAGGCTCATTTGTGACGACCGTTTTTTTATAGCTTCTTACTCTTGCTCCAGCAGCTATTCGCACCTTTTGTTGGACAAGTGATGCATATTGGCTCAATTGCTCTCTTACGTTATTAGTAGGCTTAGCTATAAAATCAACAGCCCCTAATTCGAGCGCTTCTAGTGTGATAGGAGAGCCTTTTTGTGTCAGTGTTGAAATCATCACTACTGGCATTGGTCTTAATCGCATTAAGTTTTTTAAAAAACTAATACCATCCATTTTTGGCATTTCTACGTCGAGCGTTAATACATCAGGACTGAGTTTTTTTATCATTTCGCGAGCTTCGTAGGGATCCTCAGCACTCCCCACTACTGTAATGTCTTTAGCTTGTTGTAATATTTCAGTGAGTAAACGCCTAATTAAAGGGGAGTCGTCAATTATTAATACTTTAATCATGCATACTCCTAAAACAGCTCTATATCGGTTACTACTTCTTGCTTTTTAAGGTTTTGTAAGTAACGGACTTCGCGTTTTTCAATCGTATTATTATGTAGGTTTTTAAGTTTTTTCATATGAACTTTACCAGTGTTCGGGTGAAAAAATATTTTTCGCGGCCACGGCCCCCCCATATCATGGGCAACTAGATTTAATGCCTCTTCTTTAATATACGCTGCTGCAAAACTAATATTACCCAGCCCTATATCAGTCATCGCACTAATAATTTTCCCCCCGCCAAAAAGTTTTACTTTTAGGTTACACCGAGACGCGCCATTTTTTAAAACTTCGTTTATAAGATACTCCATAGCCCAATTACCGTACCGACAACTTAAACTATGCGCATTTTTAAGTTCTACTCCCTTTTGAATTGGTAACATAAAGTGATTCATCCCGCCAATACCAAGTACTTCATCGTATACACAAGCCGCAATACACGAACCCAGAACTGTAGAGATCAGTTCATTATTTTTAGAAACATAAAACTCACCCGGAAGTACTTTAGCAACAACGCTACCTCGGCCAGAATCCCAATATCGTTTAATATGTTCAAAGTTAGGTAATACCGGCCTGAACTCAGCGTGCATTTTGTCCCTTTTGGTACATAGTTTTCCCTAAGTTTTTGAATTGCGAATGCTCTTTACCCATACTTTCTGAGTGACCTAAAAACAAATAACCTTGTTCATTTAATATATTGGCGTAACGCTTAAAAAGCTGAT
>NZ_JACJDN010000733.1:0-1797 GCF_014163565.1 Pseudoalteromonas sp. SR45-5
CTTTACCACTTTGTGTAGTGGCAATACCTATACTTATAGTGATGTGGTCTGCATTTAATGAAGCTTTATGTTCTATATTCAAAGCGTTTACAGCATTGCGTAATTTATTAGCAAACTCCATAGCTTCATGCTTATCAATTCCTGGTAGCACAGCAGCAAATTCTTCTCCGCCATAACGAGCAATAAAGTCACTGCCACGTTCACATTGAGCTGCAAGTGCTTGCGCAACATTCTTTAAACACTCATCGCCAGCACGGTGTCCGTAGCAATCGTTGTAACGTTTAAAGTGGTCTATATCCATAAGTAACACCGATAGCGGTGTTCCACTTCGCTTGCTGCGGCGCCATTCTCGAGATAAGTTTTCATCAAGGTAGCGTCTATTTGGTATTTCAGTTAAGCCATCTATCGAAGCTAGCATTTCTAGCAAATCATTTTTTTGCTTTATGAGGAGTTGGTTGCGCACTCTAACGCGAACAATAGAAGGGCTAAATGGCTTGGTTATGTAGTCCATTGCACCGAGCTCTAAGCCCTTTGCTTCATCATCATGGCTACGATTGGCTGATATAAATATAATAGGAATAGACTGAGTTATTGGGTTTTCTTTAAGCTCCACAAGTACTTGATAGCCGTCAATTCCAGGCATAATTACATCAAGGATTATTAAATCAACTTGCGCTGTTTTTACAAAGGTCAGTGCTTTTTCACCACTTTCAACTAAGAACACGTCGTGTTCTGCTTTAAGTGTTTTTTCAAGTACTAATCTGTTGATTGGATCATCATCCACAATAAGTACTTTAGCTCTTTTCGACATCCCTAACCCCTAGCCCTTTTATAAAAACAATTACCTGTTCTAGCTGTATGATAAGCTCTTGTAGTGTAATCTCAATAGGCTTATTAGTTGTTTTAAGCGTTCTTTCACACAATAAAGCACAATGTGATAATCGTCTAAAACCTAAATTACCTGCAACACCCTTGATACTATGCACTAAACGTACCAAATCATCCTTATTGGTTGTTTCTTCTAGTTGCGATAGCTGGGTTTCACACAAGCTAGCAAACTTATCAATCATCGTATTAAGTAGTTTTTCATCCATACTAAACTGCGTTAAAGCAAATGATTTTTCAAAAAAGCTTGGTTTAACTAAGTTTAAATCAGCAATTGCATCAATAAGTACTTTAGCAACAACCGGTTTAGTTAAATGTTTATTCATGCCGCACTTTAAAGAACGTTCTACATCAGCAGGTTCACAATGAGCCGTTAAAGCAAAAATAGGCAGTTGCTTTGCGTCAAACTGTTGACGAATCAAAGCGGTTGCTTGACAGCCATCTATTTTCGGCATTTGCACATCCATCAATATTAAGTCAGGCTTCAAAACTTGCAATAATTCCATACCAATTGATGCGCTTAAAGCCGTAACAACATTTACGTTTGCTTGGCGCAGAACACTGCTAATTATTTCTAAGTTAAGCTGATTATCATCAATTGCTAATACAAGTAGACCCGATATATCAGCTTTACTTTCAGTTGCACTGTGTACTGCGGCACTTGTATTAACTATAGGCTTTTGCTGAGAGTTCAAACTAAATAGCCTTTGCCCTAATGCCGATGCTTTAACGTGATGCGCAGCTAAGTGCTCGCTTGTCGGTAAATTAAGTGTGTGCTGATGATTAATAATAATTACCGATGTTTCTTTAGCTGATAACGAATCATTAATCGCTTCAACATTTAAAAGTGCAGGTAAGTCAGCTGCATCAATTATTATTTTTTGAGTATTAGAGAGCTTAATTGGGTATTTT
>NZ_JACJDN010000734.1:0-1796 GCF_014163565.1 Pseudoalteromonas sp. SR45-5
GGTTTTTAAAATGTTAATTAGAAGAAAATACTACTTAAAATTCATAAAATAAAAAAACTATTTATAAAGCATGCATCTATAAGGTGTTAAATATTCGCCGAAAGGTTATTTAGAGCTTATATTTACAGTACAGTTACATGTTGATATCACATTAATTTGCTAATGTTTTTACTAATTTACTCCTTAAGGTTTTTATATGTTTGGTATTTCTAAAAGAAACGCAAAAATTGAAGAAATGGAGCTTCAATTAATTCAAAAACAGTCTATCTTGTCGGCAATTAACAAGCATGTGGCTTATATAGAGTTTACACCTGAAGGAATAATATTAGACGCAAATCAGTTATTTCTAGCTACTGTAGGCTACAGCAAGGAGCAAATAATTGGCAAACATCATCGCATGTTTTGCGAACCTGAATATGCAAAGTCAGACGAATATAGCCAATTTTGGCAAGCATTAAAAACCGGAGATTCTAAATCAGGATCGTTTTTAAGATACAAAGCTAATGGCGATAAGCTTTGGCTTGAGGCAACTTACTTTCCTGTAGAAGAGCATGGCGTAGTCACTAAAGTGATTAAAATAGCCTCTGATATTACGACTAGCTATATACAACGAAAGGCACAAGAAGCCATAGCTAGTGCACTCGATAAAGCATTGGCTACAATAGAGTTTACCCCACAAGGTAATATTTTAAGCGCAAATCAAAACTTTTTAGCAACAGTAGGCTACAGCTTAAAAGATATTGTAGGTAAACATCATAAAATGTTTTGTACTGAAGTGTTTTATGAGAAAAACCCACACTTTTGGAATGAATTAGCGCAGGGGCAGTTTAAGTCAGGAAAATTTAAACGTATTGCCGCCGACGGTTCAGAAATTTGGCTAGAAGCTACTTATAACCCAATATTAGATAGCAAAGGTAATGTAATTAAAATAATTAAGTTTGCATCAAATATTACTGATCGTATACACAATAATAATGCAGTGACTGAAGCCGCTGCAATCGCGTATGAATCGGCGGTAGCTACAGCGCAAACCGCTAAAAAAGGTTCTGAGATACTACAAAGTTCTGTTGCAAACTCAGATGCCATTGTAAGCCAAGTTCTTAAGTCAGTTGATTTAATTAAAAATCTTAATGAACAATCAGCTGTAATAGGCTCCATTGTTTCTACAATCAGCAGCATTGCTGATCAAACTAATTTACTTGCACTCAATGCTGCTATTGAAGCTGCACGTGCTGGTGAATACGGTCGAGGTTTTGCTGTAGTAGCTGACGAAGTAAGGCAACTTGCAGCCAGTACGAGTAGTTCAACTAATGAAATAGCGACCGTTGTTAAAAATAACCAAGAGCTCACTAATGATATATCAAGGCAAATTACGTCGGTTTCAGACTCTTCAGAGCAAGGGCGAGAGCTTATTGCGAATGTATCTGAGGTTATTAAAGAGATTGAGCGAGGGGCTGATATTGTTTCTCAAACAGTCGCTGAGTTAAATGTATAGTACTTATCTTATTTATACCAATCTACAGTAATACTTAATGAACTTGGGAGACTAAACCTGACTTTGTTAAAAAATTCTGACATGTGTTTGCAAGAGTAATTACCTAGAGCAACTAAATAAAGAGGTTTTTTATTACATCATTGACCCAATTTATTATCTCAAAATTGACCTTTTAATTGTGTGATTCATAGAGATCGTTTCAATATACTATGACGCTATGAACAAAGAAATTAAACAACGTTTAAAGTGGATTGAGCTTTACGAAAAAACTAATAATGCGGGCCTAGTTTGTCGTCGGTGT
>NZ_JACJDN010000735.1:0-1792 GCF_014163565.1 Pseudoalteromonas sp. SR45-5
GATTGTTTTATATAGACAAAAATATATTTCTCTGAATTGTAAATAATTAGTGAAGTTATTTAGAAGGGGGTGACATTTTTTTGCCGCGGTTTTGTAGCCAATTTTTGCCGCAAAGTATTGCCGCTTTAAAGTAGGTTAAGCGGCAAGGTATTTCTGCTTACAATCTGCTCATAACTTGCTTATAAGTAATCGAATAATGAAAGGTTAGTTAAACGGCCAAAAGTTGCTTGCGATGCTTGCAGTGCCGTTTCTTGCTTAGTCAGTTCGCTAATAGCTTCTGCCATATCAACTTCAACTAAGTTAGAGCGATTACTTTTATTTTGAATATCGAGTGCTAAGTTTGAATCACTTACTCTTTCAAGTGCATTCATACGCCCACCTAAACTTGCTTGGGTAAACACGACTTGCTCACTGGCGTTTTGTAATTGCACTAAGCCATCAGCAAGTACTTGCTGAAAGTCATCACCTTCAAGTGTGCCATCGTTAAGGCCGGTAATAAGTGCTTGTAGTGTATTGAGTACGTTTTCTTTGCCTGGTTTTTCAAGGCTAAAATCGAGTTGACCTGGTGCTGTGCCTTCAAATTCAATTTTCATACCTGCAAAATCGATAGGCTCATCAGTAACTTCACCTGTTACTGCGGGGGTTAATGCTGCGCCGTCTCGGTATATTTCGTATGTTTGTGGATCCGTTGCTGTAGCCCCTGCGCTTACTAATACACTATATGTATTTGCAGTTGCTAGAGCTGTTGGGTCTGCGTTGTAATTTGCTTGATGAAACTTGTCAAACTCAGCTTGGCCGTCAACATATACACTTGCCGCTGTAATAGAGCCTGAAACACTTGCCGTGTTAGATTCTACATTTAATCGCGCGTTAGTTTTTTCAAACGTATCAAAGCCGTTATCACTTGCCTTAATTGAAACACCTTCAGCTATAGTTATCTGGTGCTGGCCCTGGTCGCCATTATAGGTGTACTCACCCGCCGCAGAATCAAACTGATACGGCTGCGTGCTGTCTTGGTATCCTGAAAATATGAACTTTCCGTCTTCTGAGCGGGTGTTCATTAAGTTAGCTAACGTTTGCTGAATGCCACTAAGTTCTGATGCAAACGTCTTTAAATCATCTTTAGTATATGCACCATTACCTGCTTGAATAGTGAGCTCTTGCGCTTGTTGAATATTACTATTTATGCTTTGTAATACGCTTTCTTCTGTTTCTAGGCGGCCATTTAGCTGATCGATATTTTTAGTATATTGCTCATTCGTTTGTATTTTATTTGAATAGAGCATAGCTTGCGAAATAGCAGCTGGTGCTTCTGAGGTGGTTAAATACTTTTCACCTGTTGTTACTCGCTCTTGAGCATTTGCAACACCTTGTTGGTTGTCGAGTATTTTATTTATGTTGTTTTGGTACATTAAATTATTTGATAAACGCATAATTACCTCGCCGCATTTAATAAGGTGTCAAAAATTTCTTGAGCTGCTGCTAAAACTTGTGCTGATGCTGAATATGATTGTTGAAAACGCAGTAAATTTGCGGCCTCTTCATCTAGGTTTACTCCAGATAACGACTCGTACCATGCCTCAGATTGCTGTGCTAGAGCATCAAATGCAGCCCCACTTGTGATTGCTTGGCCGGTTATAACACCTATATCACTCACTAATCCTGAATAAGCTTGGTTGAACGTTTTATGGTTGTCGGCCGTTGCTGTTGTTTCTACGTTTAAGCGTACTAACTCACCATTTTGTAAATCAGCTAATTTTAAGCCATTACGGTTATCATCAAAGCCGCCTTC
>NZ_JACJDN010000736.1:0-1788 GCF_014163565.1 Pseudoalteromonas sp. SR45-5
CCCCTGATTTGATTCCTAATATCGGGCTAACTTTACAGGAGAGTGATATTAGCTGGGCACGAGGGGTTGATGTTGACAATGAAGATGGTGATAACTCATCAGTAGATCAGCGAATCAATATTTTTGGCGACCCTTTGCATTCAAAGCCGGTATCTATAGATTACGGCGATGGAAGTATTCACATACTTGTTGGTACTAATGCCGGCTTTTTACATATGTTTGAAGACAAAGGCGATACTGTTGAAGAAAAGTGGGCTTTTACACCTGCTGCCTTATTAAAAAACATTCCTGCTTTGCGTAGTAATCTTGCAAATACAAAAGTGTATGGTATGGATGGGCCTATAAGTGTGTTCTTTAATAATAAAGGCTCAAATAGCGAAGGGTTAAACGATGGTGTTATTAGAGCAAGTGATGGTGATGAAGTGTGGGCATTTGCAGGTATGCGCAGAGGCGGTAAAAATTACTACGCGCTTGATATAAGTGACCCTAACGAACCTAAAAAATTATGGAATAAGCCTATTGTTGGTGGCTCAGAAGAATTTAAATATTTAGCGCAAACATGGTCTAAACCTCAAATTGCATACATTAAAGCCTTTGGTGAGGATCCATTGCTAATATTTGGCGCAGGCTACGATACAAACAAAGATAATGCGATTAGAACAACAGATGAAACCGGGCTAGGTATCTACATTGTTAATGCTAAAACTGGCGAAAAGGTATGGGCGCTGACTCCAGATGAGCATGGTTTTACCGGAGAACACAGTATTGCAGCTGATGTAACTACGCTTGACTCAGATTACGACGGGTATATCGACCGAATTTATGCAACCGATACTGGCGGTAATATTTGGCGAGTAGATATTCCTAGTGAAGATGAAGGTGATATTACCCATTTTAAACTTGCGGAGCTTGGCAGTACATTAGCGTCGCAAGACAGACGTTTTTTTTACAAACCATTAGTTGCTAGAACGCTGTTTAGTAAAGTTACTAAAACCAATTATGGTGGTGAAATGATCACCACCCGTTTAGATACCCCGTACGACGCAATAGTAATAGGTAGCGGAAATCGTTCAAACCCACTTGCTACTAATGAGCAAGATCAGCTGTATATGATCCGTGATGAAAACACCCTAACAAAAATATTTACTGAATTTCCAGCCCCAATAGTGCCAGATGATTTAATGAAAATGAATGAAGACCCATTTGGTAACGCACTTGATGACGTTGATAAATTTGTTAACCTTGAAGTTAAGTTAGCCGAATTTAAAGGGTGGCGATACGAATTAGGGACGGGCGAAAAGTCCCTTGCTGCAGCAACGGTCGTTGGTGGGGTTGCTTACTTTACTTCCTTTACGCCTGCATCTTCATCATCAACACAAAACCAATGTTCGTTAACGGGTGGTGGTGGTTCGCTTTACGCCTTTCATTTGCATTATGGAACGAAGGTTTATGACGATGTGAAATTTGCAACAAGTAATGATGTACCAGATACACCGAAACTATTTTTTGGGGAAGGCCCGTCGTGTGCAGATAATGATGCGGATGGTAAGTGCGATTGGGATGATGCAACGGATGTAACGCAAGTTAGTCAGTTTTATTTAATAGGCCCTGGGGTTAAAGGTTCTGATAAGCCGATAAAAGCTATTGAAATACTTGGGCCAAATTTAAATGTTGAAGGTGGAAAAGTTAAGCTAGTAAATGGCGCTGAACCAATTGGTTTTGGCTTTAAAACCCAACAAACCTATATTTATAAACGCGAAGAAAACGATACTCAGGCACTTTAAAAAC
>NZ_JACJDN010000737.1:0-1778 GCF_014163565.1 Pseudoalteromonas sp. SR45-5
GAACACCAAAACCTTCCATAAAGCGTAAAGAGCGTGGAATAGCTCTATCAGACATTGCCCACATAACCATGTGCATTGACTCAGGTGACAAACTCACAAAGTCCCAAAAGTTATCATGTGCTGTTTGCGCCTGCGGAAAACCACGATCAGGCTCGGCTTTAGCGCTATGAATTAAATCAGGAAACTTCATTGCATCCTGAATAAAGAATACCGGTATATTGTTACCCACTAAATCCCAGTTTCCTTCTTGGGTATAAAATTTTACCGCAAAACCGCGTACATCACGTGCTAAATCTGGTGATCCTTTATTACCTGCAACCGTAGAGAAGCGAGTAAACACAGGCGTTTTTTCACCTTTTCGCTGAAAAATATCTGCACAGGTTAAATCTTCAAGCGTGTCGTAAGTTTCAAAATATCCGTGTGCACCATAGCCTCTAGCGTGCACTACACGCTCAGGAATGCGTTCATGATCAAAGTGAAAGATCTTCTCGCGCATTATGTGATCTTCTAATAATCCGGGGCCACGTTTGCCCGCACGTAATGAGTTTTGATCGTCACTTACAGGGCAGCCCTGCGCGGTGGTCATGGTAGGGTGTTCATCCGACGCTTTTTGATGCAATTCGCCGCCATGCCCTTTATTACCTGAGTATTTAAATGATTCAGCCATGTTTAGTCCTTCATACAGTTTGATTTAATGGGTCAATAGTTTTTATGAGCTTTAAAGCTAAAAGCGACTATGCAAATGCAAAATAAAGACCAGCCATCCAACCTAGTAAAAAAGGGCTGTACAGATAACAATGTAGTATTTGAGATGATTTATAAAAGAAAAAGTTACACAGGTATGTAACTTTTTCACACAAAAAAGAGCACTTAAAAGTGCTCTTAGGTTTATGCATTTTTAAATTTAGTTAATCTTTATTCTCGTTAACTAAAATAACTTTACGATGTGGGAAAGGTATTTCAATGTTGTTTTTATCTAGTGCTTTTTTAATTAACTCTGGCACTGTGTAAAGAATATCGAAGTAATGCTCGCCCTTACAAAATGGCCTTACTAAAAAGTCTACTGAGCTGCTGTTAAGAGTTTCTACTTCAACAAAAGGCGCTGGATCTTTTAGTATGTGTGGGTGCGCTGCAAGTACCCCATCTATAACTTTACGTACAGCCGTTGTATCTTCACCGTAAGCAACACCAAAATGCATATCTACACCACGAATTGGATGATGTGAATGGTTTATAATTTGCGCGCCCCAAATTTGACTATTTGGTATAATAACCTGTTGATTATCGAACGTTTGTAAAATAGTAGTAAACATATCTACTTCTGTTACTTTACCAAAACGCCCTGCAGCCTCAATAAAGTCATTCACTTTATAAGGTCTAAATATTAGCAACATAACGCCTGCGGCAAGGTTCGACATTGCACCTTGTAACGCCAAGCCTATAGCAAGTCCCGCAGCACCGAGTAAAGCAATAATAGAGGCTGTTTGTACACCAAAGCGATTTAACACAGCAATAATAACGAACGCTAATATGATGTAGCGAGCCATGCTGCCTAAAAAGCGAAAAAGCGTATCGTCAAGATGAGTGTATTTATGACACAAGCCAATAATTAAATTGCGTACTTTGCCCGCTAACCATAAGCCCGCAAGTAAAATTGCAATTGCTAGTAATATGTTGGTTGCCCACGTAATTGCAGCGGGTAAATATTGATTAATATCAATGTTGTTTATTATGTCTTCCATTGTTTTTCCTGTTTTAAAACTTTTAGCTAGTTTTTC
>NZ_JACJDN010000738.1:0-1777 GCF_014163565.1 Pseudoalteromonas sp. SR45-5
CCAAACCAAACAGCGACTTTAATTGAACAAACACGAACTAAACAAGACAGCCACTCTATTTTTAATCTGGCTATTCACTTTTAGGTTGAGAATTTATCTTTTAATATTGGGTTACTTTTATTTCATCCATTAAATAAGACATTAGCACGCTAAAACCTGAATTACACGCATGAAAATAACTGCAAGGTTGCAGTTTTAACTTTTGCCAAATGGTTTTTAATTTATGCGAGTAGCTTTTCGCAGTTACTGATATTCGCTCGCCGCTTTCGCTTTAAGTTTTCACAGTAACTTGCTTGTGAGGTCGGCCTGCCTACTGCGCCGTGAAATACGCGCGTAAATTGCGTAGTGAGTTTTAGCCAGTTATCTGAGGATATATTAAGCCTTTCTAGTAAAGGAAAGTTCATATTATCAATATGCCCGCGCTTATCCTCTCGTATTATTCGCCCTGTTAGCTCAACGAGTTCAAGGTACGATTTAAGCTCAAACGGCAGCCCTTTAGGCATAATCTGACGTGGCATGCCTGCAAAACGTAGTAACTGCTTAGGTTGTTTACCTTCTGCCGCGCATGTTAAGCGATTTTGTACACTGGTATGGTCTGACTCCTTTGGTGTGTTAGCCATTTTAGCTCTAATGGGATTTAAATCAACATAGGCCATACAGGCTGCAAGTGCTGCTTCATCTAGTAATGCTTGCGATTTGAATCTACCCTCCCAGAACCTCCCTGTGCAGTTATCTTCTTTATTTGCTCTGCGGGCAATGTCTTCATTTAACACCCGCATAAACCAGCTAATACTTGCTAGACGTTCGCGGTATTGTTTAACCGTTTGGTTGAAATAGATGAGTTCAACTTTACTTAGCTTTTCACCTTGTACATATTTTTGCGTTAACAATGTGCCTTTACACAGTTTATGCCAGCGAATAACAATCGCTTTATCATTCAGCCTGTTTGCTTTCTTATCATCTACATATAGTACTAAATGGGTATGATTACTCATGACGGCATAAGCAAATACATCAATACAAAATATTTTTGCTAATTCAAGCAGCTTATCTTCAACCCAACCTCGTCGATTCTCGTAAGATTGACCAGTAAAACGATCTTCCCCACATAAAAATGCACGACGAACACAGCGTGAAATACAATGGTAGTATTTTGTATCAACCAAACTTACTTGACGCTTTCTTGCGAAAGCCATAAGACACCCTGCTTGTTTTTTAGACTAGATAAAACGTAGTCCTTAATTGGCAGATTCAAGGTCGAAGTGCACCACCTTTACTAAACTATAAGTTCAGGAGGTGTGCCATGGGTACCCAATATTCACATTTATCTAACTTTGAACGTTGTCGTTTATTTGAGTGGTATCATTACCAAAAAAATCAATACGTGAGGTGAGCCGATTACTAAATCGTTCACATAGCACTATTAGCCGAGAGTTAAAGCGTAATAAATATGATTATTACGTACCAACTTATTACCCTCATCCAGCTCAAATGTATTACGAAGTAAGGGTAAGGGAGAGAGTTAAGCGAGTTAAGCTTAAGTCTGTTGAAGCTCAACGATATGTGACTGATAAGCTCAAGCTTGGGTGGAGTCCTGAGATCATAGCTGGGCGAATAAAATTTGATAAAACCTTACCCAACGTATCTCACGATGCCATTTATCAATATATATACAAGAATGAACCATCACTTATTGTATATTTAGCTAGGCAACATAAAAAACGTAAGAAAAAATATCCAACCCGTAAAACGAAAACAGTTTGGGGTCAAAGATGTA
>NZ_JACJDN010000739.1:0-1775 GCF_014163565.1 Pseudoalteromonas sp. SR45-5
TACATGCACTTAATATGACCAACATCATTATATTAAGTCGTAATATTGCCATTGCTATGTGCATTATACAAATGCTTTAAATACGTATTTAATTATAAATCAAATAAGTAAAATATCAGCTTAAAGTAATAGACCGGAACTTATGCAAAATCAGTTCAATTTAGCTGTCCGGTATTTAAACTTGATCTAGATCAAGAAATACAATTATTTGTCTTATGAGCATAGAAGGAAGGACGCTATTTTTTGCTTTGTAGAGTGTAAGCAATATAATGACTGCAACAATAAGGGATGATAATAAATACAATGCACAATGATAAAAGCTTAAAAAATGAAGAAGTATACTTTGATGAATCACAAGAGCTGGTTTCCACTACTGATCTTAAAGGTGTAATAACATACGTCAATCAAGCGTTTTGTGCTGTAGCAGGATATAGCGCACAAGAGCTTATCGGTCAGCATCATAATATCGTTCGCCACCCTGATATGCCAAAAGCAGCCTTTAAAGAAATGTGGGCAACATTAAAACAAGAACACTCGTGGCGCGGTATGGTTAAAAACCGCTGTAAAGATGGCCGCTATTACTGGGTAGATGCCTTTGTAACCCCCATTTTTGAACATGGCCGACTTGTTGGTTATCAATCTGTAAGAACCAAAGCAAGCTCTCAACTTAAGCACCGTGCACAAACACTTTACAACAAAATAAATACCAACAAGTCATTATTTAAACTACGAGAACACACCACAATACGACAAAGCCTTACTTTTATAAGCCTATTATTTTGGCTGATTTTTATTGCTGTTGCGGCATCAATCACCATTGCTGCAATTAGCCTATTTATTTGTGCTTTAGTTATTGTGCTAAATTATGACGAACTCATTGTTACCCCTAAAATATTACGCGAACAAAAAGCAAAAGCCGATTCAATCTCTCGTTATATTTACAGCGGCCATACACCGCACAGTGTAAGTGATTATAGAGAGCAAATGCTAAGTGCAAAATTGCGCACCGTCCTTGGCCGTATGAAAGACTCAACATTAAGCTTTAATGGCATCGCAACTGATTTAGACAAACAATCAACACTCACCGAAAAAGGGATTTCTTCTCAAGGTGAGCGTTTAGAACAAATTGCATCAGCGATGACTCAAATGAGTTCTACCATTGGTGAAATATCAGTAAATACCGCTCAAACAGCGGATAAAGTGAATAACACCCATCAAAGTTGCTCAGAGATAAAAAACCACATTGCTGATAATAGTAAAATGGTATCTGACTTAGCTTCTCAAGTAGAACAAGCAGCAAATACAGCCACCAGCTTAGCCTCTGAAGCAGATAAAATTGGTAAGGTAATGAGTGAAATAGAGGGAATTGCCGATCAAACTAACTTACTTGCTCTTAATGCAGCGATTGAAGCAGCTAGAGCGGGAGAACATGGTCGAGGTTTTGCAGTAGTCGCAGATGAGGTAAGGACCCTTTCGTCACGTACTCAAAATGCTACAACACAAATCCACAGTTCTATTAAAGAAATACAAGATACTTTATTTAGCTGGTCCAAAGTAATGCAAAGCACTAAAGCACAAGCCGATAACTGTGTTTTGACAACCGATAAAACTCAAGTTGAATTAGAGGGTATTTTTATCCAAATCAGTGAAATATCTCACTTGGCAATACAAATATCATCCGCTGCAGAAGAGCAACAAATGGTTAGTAACGACATTAGTAATAATGTTTCGCAAATTAAAGACTTTGGCGATAACAACTTAAGTTTAAGCTTTAA
>NZ_JACJDN010000073.1:0-10172 GCF_014163565.1 Pseudoalteromonas sp. SR45-5
GGGTCGTTAAGTCTTGGTGGGTCGTTAATAAAATGGCACCACCGCTTTGTAAGTGTTCAGTAAATCGCTGCTGTAAAAAGGCGACACCGCCTTTATCAAGCGCGGTAAATGGCTCATCAAGTACCCATAATTTAGCATCACTTAACCAAAGCCTAACAAGCGCTACACGTCGTTGTTGTCCAGCAGATAGCATTCTAACGGGTACATCTTCAAGTCCAACAAGGCCAAGTTGCGCTAAAATAGGATATAAATCAGGCTCATTTATGTAGCCATTAATTTGTAACCAGTGGCGAACATTTTCAACTGCACTAAGCTGAGTACTTACACCTGTTTTATGCCCTATAAAAAGCAGCTCTCTGGCATACTCTTCATAGTACTTAGATATAGGTTGATCTTGGAACAGAACAGACCCTTCATCAGGCACAGAAAAGCCAGCAATAATACGCAGTAGCGATGTTTTACCAGCCCCATTAGGACCCGCTAATTGCATGATTTGACCGCTATTAAGGCTAAAATTAAGATCCGCAAACAAACAACGATCTTGCTTGATGCAGGTGACGGACTTAATGTGTAACAAGATGACGATTCTCTCTGCCAAAAATTAGGCGTTAGTCTACCATAATGATAGGGTAATACGAATATTGCTTTATAATCGATTAACAAAAACTTGATTTAAAATAATGAATACACCAACGCAAATAACATTATCTAACTCATTGGTTATCAATCAATCTGCTCACAGCCAGACCAATGAGTTACCACAGTTACCTAGTGAGGTACTTGCGGCTAAAAACATCCAATTTTCGAAAGACTCGATTACGCTTGATGTATTTATTGATAAGCATTGGCAAACATTAAGGCTTGGCACTACAAGCGCACCACAAAACCTGCAAAAAATAGTCAGTGCTAACATACAGATCAGCCCTGATGGTAAGCAGCTCAACATCTCGCCAAACAGTACAACCCTTACTTTAAATCAGCCAGTACAATTGCAGCGCTTGTTAAATTATGTAAGCACGGGCACTGAGGTACAAAGCCAACCAATGGATGTACAAGTTGCTGTATCCCCTTCTCCCAAGTTAGTTATTGATAAACTCAACGCAAGTATTGCCATAAATAAAGACGTGGCCCAGTTACTTACAACTGAACAGCCTTTAAAAGTAGTTGTTAGTACGACTAATAAAGGCGCACAGATTAATATTATTAACCGCTTTGCTGATACGGTTCACTCGCAACCACTTAGCCAAACTAAACTTACTAATTTACTCGCGGCCTTATTACCCAGTGCGCAGCTTCAAGTAACACCAAAACTGGCTATTTTAACTCATCCTCAAAAGTCAGGTTCATTTACAACACCTATTACTAATCAACAACTTGCCGAACTACCTAATACACCTATTAAAGTGAATTTAGTAAACCAGGCAGATAAATTATTTATTAAAACCGATACAAACAATATAAAAGTAACGCTTAACAACTCATTCTCTAAACCATTTAACGAGTTACTTTTAGCGCAAAAAAGCAATGCACCTGAAGTAGCCGTTTCTGCGAGTAATATTAAAGTAAATCCATTATTGACCCTAAATAGTCCAATAAAATCGTGGCTACAAAATAGTTTTAGTGATTTAAAAACGCGAATTAATGATGCGGTTAAATATTTTGAAAATAAACCTTTTGCTACAATAAGTAAATCTGAGTTAACGCAGCTATCAACTTCGCCCGCGCAACAAAAAACGTCTTTAGCTATACAACTGAGTGAATCACCGCTAAATAGAGTTAACATTACTCAAAGTGTGAGTACTGCGTTAAATAACAATACGAGCAATATTTTGCCAGAGCACTTTTCAAGGCTCCCGCCGATTGTACAATTAACGCAACTAATAAAAGGAAGTGTTAGTATTTGGCAAACACCTGTAAACACATCAACAACCTACACGCCAATAACAAATAATACTACCCCAGGTGAAGTGGCGAGCGCTAAGCTAAGTGATTTAAAAGCAAGCCAACCAAAACCCCTTATTACTAGTGAAAGCAGTAAATCGAACACTTTGCTTAACCCTACCAATGAAGTAGCCACAAAGGGACTTACCACCTCCTCAGCACAGCTTGCAATAAACGATAATAATCAAAACAACACTAGCACAGTGAACACTAAAAGCATTACCTTGTTAACTGAGCCGTTATCTAATGCGCCCTCTCGTAGTCAAATGCTACAACCAATAGAAGCAAAACTATTAAGTACATTATTAAAGCTTCCTGATGCCACAACCCCTACAGATAGGCTGGCTTACAATAAACAACTTTTAAGCAGTCAAATTACTGATATTACAGATAAGGCAATAAAAGACACCCCTGATTTAACTCGCTTAATTAATCAGGCATTTAACCGTATGGTTTCAAGTAATAACATAAACCCTGCAACCATACAGCGTGAGATACTTGCAACTTTACAGCCCACTCAACTAGCGGATGATATGCTGCAAAGTAGTTTCACTAAAGGGCTTGAACAGGTGGCTGTGAGTATTTTAGCTGCGCCTCTGATTAGCCAATCAGTAACGCCTATCAGTTTTAATAATCAAACTGGCTTAGATGCTCTCTTACAAGTACTTATACCTACTTTTAAAATGGGTAACACGGGAGCAAAAATGCTTGAACAGCTTCAACAAGCTCAAGTACAAGCTTTGGCCAGCGAAATCGTACACGTTAAAAACACACTTACCCAAGTGAGTGTCTCAACTCCAAATCAACAGCCAGACACAAACCCGCTTGCACAATTTTTATTACCGATGAGATTACCTCCAGAAGCAGCCCAAACAGAAATAACACTTGGACAGTATAAAAAGCCAAGCGCCGGTAAATTAGAAGATAAAAATGTATGGTTTGTCAGATTAAACTTTGATTATGCCCAACTTGGGCAGCTACAAATTACTGCAGAGTTAATGGATCAAGCACTCGATTGCCAGCTATTAGCCTCGAGCCAAGAAGTAAGTGCAATTGCTCACCCTCACTTAGATAATTTAAGATCAAAACTAGCTAAACATGGCTTACAAGTTGGCGAGCTCAATTTAAGGCGAGGCGATGCCAACAATCAGGCATTCTATAAATCTCACGCAATTATTAATATTAAGGTTTAGCTATGAGTGAAACACCGATTAATAAATCAGCCATTGGGCTTTTGTACGAAGCTGGTAACACACCCACTGTAAGTGTTAAAGGGTTTGGTGAATTAGCTGATGAAATAATAGCAGCGGCTAAACTAAAAGGAATTATGATCCACGAAGATGCAGCACTTGCTAAAACGTTGTCGCATTTAGAGTTAGGAGAAGAAATTCCTAAAGAGCTTTATTATGTTATTGCAGAGCTTATTGCGTTTTCGTATGTATTAAGAGGTCAATTTCCGCCAGGTTGGCAGGATTTTCAAGGTAAGTTAAATATTAAGGCTTGAGCCAATTTATCCGCACATAAAAAAAGGCGCTAAGCACCTTTTTGTTTATGTAATGAAAATAGTAATTCGGCTTCTGCTCGTGGTAGTTCGCACTCGCGTATTACTTCATCAAGGTCTGCACCTAACTCAACCATTTTTACAGCACGAGAGTAAATTTTAGCATCAGGGTCATCGTATTTTTGCGCCGCTTGCTGTTGCATTAAATCTTGGTTTTGTTGTTCAACTTCAAGCACTCGCTTACCAATACTTAAGAGCCCGGTTCTAATCTCCGAAATTTCACTGCGCAAAATATGAGTCTGCTCAGAGCTATCTTTAAGCTGCTGCGATACAGCATTAATTTCATTCGCGTGTTTATTTTTTAATGCAATAATTAACGCCAGCGATATAAGTCCTACCGCTAACGCTGATATAGCTATACTAAGTAACACCATAATTTATTTGGTAAAGCTTATATATCGCTTAACTCATCCCATTCGTCATCACTGAGTAACTTATTTAAATCAACCAAAATCAGTAATTCATTATCGCGGTTACAAACACCTTGAATAAACTTAGCGCTTTCTTCAGTACCAACATTTGGCGCACTGTCGATTTCAGAGCTGCGCAAGTAAACCACTTCCGATACGCTGTCGGCTAAAATACCAATAACTTGCTCTTCTGCTTCAATAATTAAGATGCGAGAGTTGTCAGTTGCATCAGCAGCTAGCAAACCAAAACGTGCGCGAGTATCAATAACTGTAACAACGTTGCCGCGTAAGTTAATAATACCAATCACATATGAAGGTGCACCTGGTACAGGAGCTATCTCTGTATAACGAAGTATTTCTTGTACTTGCATTACATTTACGCCGTAGGTTTCTTCCTCTAGCTTAAACGTAACCCACTGTAAAATTTCATCGTTATTATCTGCGTTTTTATTTGCTGACAGTAATTTATCTTGATTCATGCTATTACCCCGTAATGGTCATTACTACTGACGGCTATCTAAGCCTTTCTCTAATAATATATTTAAATTATCTACGTCTATCAAAGCACACATTTTTTCTTTTATAACGCCAGCAAGCCATGGGCGCTTGCTTTTATTTGTACGCCATTTTACATCTTCTTTACTCAATGTAATGTTATTTATCAACTTTTCAGCTAATAAACCCCACTGGCTATCACCTAGTGTAATCAAATATTGATAATCTAAAGATGCCTCTAATTTATCATCATATTTTTCTGGCATAACCCAACGCGCAGTATCAACAACATTAAGCTTTTCTTCTCTGTTGAGCATAACGCCTTTAAACCATTTCGGCTTACCAAACAAATGATTTACTTCACCTAATTGATGTATTCCACCAAGTGCTTTTAATGGCACAGCCAAGGTCAAGCCAGCAACTTCAAAAAACAATGCCTGAAATTCACCATCAAAATAGTCTGATTGGCTAGTAGTTACAATCTCCAGCTCTGGCTTTTCTATAGTAGTAATTGCAGGTGCTATTACTTCCTCGTCAACCACTTCATTAACTTTTTCAGTTTCAAACGCTGGCTCAGCTATTGGCTCAATTTCAACATTGAGCAAGTCATTATCAAATGTACTCTCTGCTGCTTTTAATTGTTCTATAGGTTTTGAATGAATATGCTGTTGTGAATCATCTGGGATTTGCTCAAGTAATTTTGCAACTGGCTCAAGGTTATCTACAGGCTCATCTTCACATAACAAAGCCCCGAGGTATTGTTTCATTACTTTTTCATTAGCAAACAATTGCTTACTCATTCATTAACCTTGTTCAATTAAATATTCTAGCAGTGCTTTATATGCGTATACACCGCGCGAGCGAGGACAATACTCTACAGGTACTTTTTGTGCAAAGCTTGCATCTCTAAATTTGGTATCCACCGGTATCACACCTGGCCAAACTTTATCACCATATGTACTTTGCAATGTTTTGTATGCTTCTAACGATGCTTTGGTACGTTTGTCGTACATGGTAGGAATTATAGTATATTGATAATCTTTTGCTTGAGAGGATTGCATCAAATCCATAGTACGCATCATTCTATCAAGCCCTTTGAGTGCTAAAAACTCCGTTTGCACTGGCACTAAAATTCGCTCACTTGCTGCAAGCGCATTGACCATTAACACCCCTAAAACTGGAGGGCAATCTAAAATGGCATAATCGTAATGTTCGCTAATTTTTGCAAGCGCTTTTTTTAGTATTAACCCCATCCCTGTTTTATTACCCATACTTCGATCAAGTGTAGCTATTGCCATAGTCGCAGGTAAAATATCCAGGTTTTGAAGTGTTGATGGACACAAAGCTTGGAGTATCTCTTCACTTTGCATACTTGTACCACGGGCAAAAATATCGTACACACTAACTTCTAAATCCTCTGAGTCAATGCCAAAGTAATAAGTGAGTGACGCATGAGGGTCTGTATCTATAAGCAACACACGTTTACCTTGTAATGCCAAAATACCGGCAAGGCTCACTGCGGTTGTTGTTTTACCAACCCCTCCTTTTTGATTAGCGACAGTCCAAATCTTCACATTACATCCTAATTACTGTTCATTGCGCGTTGTTATGCGAATACCACCATGAGGCAAACGAATTATTTTTATTGTATCGTCATCTGAAGGAAGTTCAATTTCAGGTTCAATCACTGCCGGCTCATCAGCTTGCCCGTCACTTTTAACCTCTTGTTTTGGCGGTAATCCATACTTAGAAAGTGCGATAACAACTTTACGATTTTCTGCGCGCCCTTGTTCTGTATCGTTACTTGCAAAAGGTGAATATTGGCCATAACCTTCTATCGCCATTCTAGCTGAATTAATGCCTAGTGCTTCCAGCTCTACTAAAATTGACGTGGCTCTAGCTACCGACAGTTCCCAGTTCGAACGAAATATCTCATTACGAATACTTTCATCATCAGTATAACCTCGTACTCTTACATAGTTATCTACTGGTGCAATTATATCTTTAACAATCTTGACGACCTGTTTTGCACGAGAGTGTGCAACTGAACTACCACTTGAAAATAACATACCTGAGCTTAGCTCTATAATCAGCCAATCTTGGTTAAGCTCTAAACTGGCTTCTCCATCACGGATTTCATCAATAAGCGCTGACTGTAATTTAATTAATAAACTATCAAGAGGTTTGCCTAAATACTTTTGCTGGATGTTGCTTGTATTACTTTGGCCGTCGAGTAGCTCAGGACCTTGCTCTTCTTTTAATATACTTTCGCCATAAAGAACTTCTTGTTCAGGTGTCACTCTATCTGTCAATATTCCATTACCGTTGACACCTTCACCTTGCTGGGAGTATTGGCGAGCTGACTTATCAAAAACCTGTTCAAGGGAATCTGACAATATTTGGAATTGTTCGTCTTTATTAATCGCTATCGCATACAGAACCACAAAAAAAGCAAACATAATAGTCATGTAATCGGCATACGATACAAGCCAACGTTCGGTATGTTGACTTTTAGCAGCAGAGTGACGAAGTCGTCGGCGTAACATGTTATTCGTCCACTAAATTAGGGCGCTCTACACGATAGGCTTCAAGCTTTAATTCTATATTTACTGGGCTTTCACCTATGCTTATTGCAATAACGCCTTCAGCAAGCATTTCATGGTAAAGCATTTTTTGCTCTACACGCTGTTTTAACTTATTTGCCATAGGTAAAAACAATAAATTAGCTAAGCCAACACCATAAATGGTCGCAATAAATGCCGTTGCAACGCCGGCACCAAGCATTTGTGGATCGGTAATAAACGACATTGCCTGTATTAAGCCAAGCACCGCACCTAAAATACCAATGGTAGGGCTGTAACCCCCCATTGCTTCATAAACACGCGCGGCTTCAAGCAAACGATCGCGCTCTAGCAGTAAATCAATTTCAAGCGTGTCACGTAGTATTTGCTCTGAGCAGCCATCGACAAGTAAGCTTAAACCTTTTGCTGCATACGCATCTGGGTGAGCTAAGGCTTCATTCTCAAGCGCTAAGTAACCTTCTTGACGTGCTTTATGAGACCATCGTTTAACTTGCTCTATTGCGTCTTCAATATCGTATTGTGGTGCAACAAAAACCCACGAGCTCATATTTAGCATTTTTTTGAATGTGCTAGCAGAGGTTTGCAACATAACAGCGCCAAGCGTGCCACCAAGTACAATAATAAGCGCAGGGCCATTAAATAAAGCTGAAACAACACCGCCTTCTAAAGAATAACCTAAACCTATTGCACTAAGTGCTACCAATAGTCCAAATATTGAGAGTTTATCCACAACCTACCTCTCTCATTATACGTGCTGCAACATCGCTCAATGCTAAGCTTTCACTTGAAAGCCCCGCATTAGCAATTGCTTGGGGCATTCCATAAACGACACAGCTTTTCTCATCCTGTGCCCAAATAGTTGCCCCCGTTTGTTTTAACATTCTTGCACCATCACGACCATCAGCGCCCATACCTGTTAAAACAATAGCAAGTACATCACCTTGGTACGTTTTAGCTGCACTAGCAAACGTTACATCTACGCTTGGTTTATAACTTATTCTCTCGCTATGATCCTCAAATACGCGCAGCGTTCTATTTGCTCCACGCCCCTCTACCATCATCTGCTGTCCGCCAGGCGCTAAATAAGCAGTTCCTGGTTGTAAGCGATCGCCCTGTTGTGCTTCTTTCACTTTTATTTGGCACAAACCGTTTAAGCGCGCTGCAAACGCGGGTGTAAATGCAGCGGGCATGTGCTGAATAAGTAAAATAGGGTGAGGAAAATTAGCAGGCAATTGAGTCAATATAGTTTGCAGAGCAACAGGACCACCTGTAGAAGTACCAATAGCTAAAAGTTGATATTGTTTTCCACTTGCTCGCATTGAGGCAACATTTGAACTTGTCGATGCAACAGGCGCAGCTCTTTGAAAGCTTCTATCAGGCTGCTTGATTTGAGTTGTTGATGTGCTTGCTCTTTGCGAAAGTGAACTTGTTGGTTTCGTTGAAATGACAGGTTTAGCTGGTGTTGCCGCTCTAAATGTTCGCGGTAAACGTCTTCGCCCTATATCTTTTACTTTACTTTGCAAAAGCTTAATTGCATCTTCATTATTGCGTGCAATATCTTCAAATTTTTTCGGTAAAAAATCCATTGCGCCAGCATCTAACGCATCAAACGTTGCTGTTGCACCATCACGTGTAAGTGATGAAAACATTAAGATAGGAGTTGGGTTACTCGCCATTATCTCTTTAACTGCGCTAATACCATCAAGCACAGGCATTTCGACATCCATGGTGATCATGTCAGGACGCAATTGAGCTGCTTTCTCAACAGCCTCTCTGCCATTAACAGCAAAGCCTATAACTTGTATATCGCTATCTTGCTCAAGGATTTCGCTTACTCTACGGCGAAAAAAGCTTGAATCATCAACAACTAAAACTTTAACGGCCATTTAGCTCTCTTATTAAATTTATGCGTAGGTATATATTAAATATATACCTACTTTATTATTAGCCTGCGTAATGTTTTAACATGTTTGGAACGTCTAAAATCAGTGCAATGCCGCCATCCGAAGTTATTGTAGCGCCTGCCATACCTGGCGTTCCTTGAAGTAACGCATCAAGCGGCTTAATAACTACTTCTTCTTGGCCAATTAATGAGTCAACAACAAAACCAATTTGTTGCGTACCAATTTGTACAATAACGACGTGACCTTTAGATTTTCGCTGAGAACGATCTGAGCCTTTTACTAACCAATGCTCAAGGTAAAATAACGGTATCGCCTTTTTACGCACAATAATTGTTAATTGCCCATCAACTACATTCGTCTTCGTTAAATCTAAATTGAATATCTCACTAACACCAGCCAGTGGTAACGCAAATGTTTGTGCGCCAACAACGACCATTAATGTCGGTAATATAGCCAAGGTAAGTGGTACTTTTATTTCTAAAATAGTACCGACACCAAGTTCAGACTGAATGCTTACTGAGCCATTAAGTTGCGTGATCTTAGTTTTAACTACGTCCATTCCTACACCACGGCCTGAAATATCAGATATTTCTTCTTTTGTAGAAAAGCCAGGTGCAAAAATCAGGTTATATGCTTCGGTGTCAGAAAGTCGACTCGCTTGGTCATGATCGAGTACGCCTTTACTAATTGCAATTTTTTTCAGTTTTTCAGCATCCATACCTGCACCATCATCTTTGATGGTTAGCAAAATATGGTCGCCCTCTTGAGACGCTGATAAAGTAACATTACCTGTTCTAGGCTTACCAGCTGCTTCACGAACAGCGGGCATTTCAATACCATGGTCAACTGAGTTTCTAACTAAATGCACAAGCGGGTCGGCAAGTGCTTCAACTAAGTTTTTATCTAGATCGGTTTCTTCACCAATAAGTTTTAAATCAATATCTTTATTTAAGCTACGTGCTAAGTCGCGTACAACGCGAGGGAAGCGACCAAATACCTTCTTAATTGGTTGCATTCGCGTCTGCATAACCGCACCTTGAATATCCGCAGTCACTACATCTAAGTTAGAGATTGCTTTACCCATCGCTTCACTGTCTGAGTTAGTCGCTAAACTAACCAAACGATTTCGTACAAGAACTAACTCACCAACCATATTCATAATTTGATCGAGTCGTTTTGTATCTACGCGAACGGTGGTTTCTGCAGCTGGTGGCGCTGATTTTTTTGGAGCTGCTGCTGGTGGTGCTTTAGCTGCTGGCTTCTCTGGCGCTTTTTCAAC
>NZ_JACJDN010000740.1:0-1773 GCF_014163565.1 Pseudoalteromonas sp. SR45-5
TAAGTATAGACACCTAGACTTAATTTCAGCTCTCATATTTTATTGTTATTTATGCTGCTTAAACTCATAATTGCACCTTTGCTTATTTTACTAATAACATTCGCCCAAAAACGCTTTGGTAGTTTTGTTAGCGGCATAATTCCTGGTTTGCCTATTACCTCTGGCCTATTTCTTATTTTATAGCATTAGAACAAGGTAAATTATTTGCAGCTAACTCAGCGGTGGCCTCTCTTTATGGTATGAGCGGTATAGGCTTATTTTGTTTTAGTTACTTGGTTGTTTCACAAAGATTTGGAATGCTTAAATCGCTTTTTACAGCGTTGAGTATTTGGTGTGTATTTAGCGTTATTACTTTATTTTTACCAGTGAATATTATTGTGGCGAGGGTGATTTCGCTTTGTATTTTACTCGGTTTAGCTATTATCTCTACAAGGCTAAATATATCAGTTGATGCAAAACCATTAAATGCCCGCTGGGAGCTTTAGGTAAAATGATATTAGTGACGGGCTTTATCGTACTTGTTACGTTTATATCACAGCATATAGGGTCTGCGTGGAGCGGTTAATCTCTACCTTTCCGGTTATTTTAGCGGTAATGGGTAGTGTTGCCCACTTTATTGGCAAACAAGCCTCAACGTTATTTACTATTATTTTTAGCCACTATATAAACCGTAAGCAGTTTGCTAAGCCAGCTACGGTTTTAAATACTTAAAGCTAGCTATCAACTAAAGTGAGCGGCTTTACTTTACGCTGTAGTTTTTCATGATACATAGCGGTGTCGCCGGCTTTTAAAATTTCGTCAATATTTTTAGGAGGCTCACTAAATACGCTGCTACCAATGCTTGCCTTTATAGCAATAGGCTGGTCGTTATGCGTGATGGCGAGTTTATCTAACTCTATTTTTAGATGGTGTGTTTTTGGGCTTACTTGCGCTTTGCTGTAAAAGTGGGCAAGTACTACAAATTCATCGCCGCCTAAGCGGCCGACTGCATCGCTGGTGCGTACAATACTTTTTAAACTGGCGGCTACTTTACATAAAGCTTCATCGCCTACGGCATGCCCATAATTGTCGTTTATCTGTTTAAAGTCATCTAAATCTATATACATTAAACATAAAACTCCGCCTTTTTTTGCATGCAGCTCAATCAGCTCTGATGATTTTTTACCCCAGCCACGGCGGTTTAAAATGCCACAAAGGTGATCGTAATCGGCTTCGGTTTCGGCGCGTTTTTGTGCGATTCGCATACGGCTAATACGCCTAGAAACAGCTACTGCTAGTAAAAATGACTCCACAGCGAAAGCCAAAATAAATCCGTAACGTTGCATAAATGGGCTTTGATTAATAAGTAATACTCTAAATATCATGCTTACGAGCACCAAGCTCAATGCTACAAAAACAAGCGTTGCTTCGCGTATTCCTTTGCGAGCCTGTTGTGCCGCTAAAACAAAAATAACAGTCACAATAATTAATGAGCCGTAAGCCATGATGTTGCCAGCTATTTGCCAAATCAAAGTGTTACTGAACAATATTTTTATTAAAGAAAAGCACATAACAATACCGGCCATAATTTTTAAAATCTTACTTGTTTTTGGCCATCTATTGTTTAGTTCAAGTAATGCGCACATAAACCATGTAGCACTGAGTACTGTTAAACCTATGCTGAGTAAGTATAAATCAAATAGGAGTGATGAAACGTGGTCAGTTATAAATAAATAGAGTTGGCCTTCTTGAAGCAAAATAAAGCTGCCAATACAAAAAATATAAGCGCTGTAT
>NZ_JACJDN010000741.1:0-1750 GCF_014163565.1 Pseudoalteromonas sp. SR45-5
ATTCATCACCCGAAAATTACGAGTGCCACCACCAAATAGTGTTTAAGTTTGAATTGATCATTATTGTTAATTCTTAATGTGTCTGAAAGTAGCTACAGTAAAACGTATCTTATGCTTTTGTGTCAAGTGTTTATTTAAAACAATTTAGTCAAAAAAGTTGTTATACTTACATAAACACCAGTAACCCTTAATTTTAAGCAGTTTTCTTTTGATAAAATACGATTTACATAGCCATACTACACATTCAGACGGGCGTTTAACGGTTGAAGAATTATTGCATCGCGCTGTTGATAAAAATATTGATGTGTTTGCTATTACCGATCATGACACTGTGGCGGCTATCAAGCCTGCTCAGCAATTTATTGAAGCAGAAAACTTACCGCTTTCATTAATAACGGGTACCGAAGTGTCTACCAAATGGGAAAGCTTCGAAATTCATATTGTAGGTTTAAATATTGATATTAATAATATTGACCTTACTTCTTTATTAACGGCTCAGCAGCAAAAGCGAGAAGAGCGTGCACTAGAAATTGGCGCACGCCTTGCAAAAAATGGTTTTGATGGCATTTACGAGCAAGCTAAAAAGCTGGCAAAAGACGCGCAAATTACGCGCGCACATTTTGCACGTGCCCTTATTGAGCGCGGTGTAGCTAAAAATTTCCCGGGTGTTTTTAAAAAGTACTTAGGGCGCGGCAAAACAGGCTACGTACCTAGTTGCTGGTGCACCATGCAAACCGCTGTAGAGGCAATACATGCCGCTGGTGGTGTTGCTGTACTTGCTCACCCAAGTAGCTATCAAATGTCAAACAAGTGGCTACGCAAATTATTAGTAGAATTTAAAAGTGTAGGAGGAGACGCAATGGAAGTTGCACAACCTCAACAGGCGCCAAGCGAACGTCAATTTTTAGGTGAACTCAGCCGTGAGTACGAACTACTTTGCTCGCAAGGGTCTGATTTTCATTTTCCGACAAGCTATTTAGAGCTTGGCAAAAATTTATACTTACCGAAAGACTGCCAAGGTGTTTGGCAAGTTTGGGAAGGACAAGAAGGGGCATTAACATGAGTCAATTATTCCATATTCATCCTGATAACCCGCAACCAAGATTGATTAGTCAAGCCGTTGATATTATTAAACAAGGCGGCGTTGTTGTTTACCCAACAGATTCGGGCTATGCCATTGGCTGTAACATTGGTAATAAGCAAGCCAAAGAGCGCATAGAGCGTATTCGTGGTATTGAAAAAAACGATAATTTTACGCTAGTTTGCCGTGATTTATCGGAGCTATCTACTTATGCACGTGTAGATAACCAGCTATTTAGATTAATTAAAAATAATACGCCAGGGCCTTATACCTTTATTTTTAAAGGCACAAAAGAAGTCCCTAAGCGTTTATTAAACGACAAGAAAAAAACCATTGGCATGCGTGTAATTGAACACCCAATTGCTTGTGCGTTACTTGCCGAACTTGGCGAGCCATTAATGTCGTGTTCTTTAATTTTACCCGGGCAGCAGTTTACTGAATCTGATCCGGATGAAATATTAGAGCGATTAGATAAACACGTTGATTTAATTATTCACGGTGGCCATTTAGCCGAGCAAGCAACCACAGTAATCGACTTGTCGGAAGATGAAGTTAAAATATTGCGTGTTGGCTGTGGTGATACAAGCCCGTTTGAGTAATAACAAGTGAGCGAAAGTACTGCTGATACAAAAAGTAGTGAAAAGCCAGTGCAGCATAAGCTGCCACTGG
>NZ_JACJDN010000742.1:0-1731 GCF_014163565.1 Pseudoalteromonas sp. SR45-5
TTATTGCTTGCAGCGCCAAGTAAGACTTTGCGCTGCGAGCAATAATGAAGGTAAAGTTAAAGCTAAAAACAGAAATATTGCGCGCATAAATAAAAATTCGATATCTTTTAAAATACATAAATTGAACGCCAATTATACAGTTACTGAGCTTAATTGCATTGATCTAAGTATTTTTACCTAGCGTATAAGTTAAATTTTGTGAGATATACCATGTTTAACGCAGAGCAGCAGTCACGCATTATCGAAATGGCGTGGGAAGATAGAACCCCTTTTGAGGCAATAGAGCAGTTATACGGATTAAAATACCCGCAGCTGGTGGTATTTATGCGCGAACATATTTCAAAAGGCAGTTTTAAAGTGTGGCGTAAACGCCATGCTGGTCGTAAAACAAAACACTTAAAATTACGCGATCCCGCTATTATGCGAAGCCATTGTAAAACACAATATAAACAACGTTAAATAAGTGTAAGTTGTTTCATATGATGTTCAGCCGTGTTTGTTAACCTTTAGCTATAAATTACGCTAGAGATTATTTATGAGAGCACTAACATACACAGCACTAATAGCATTGGCTTTATGTTCAATAAGCGCAGACGCAAAACCGCATAAAGATAAGCATGGTCATAAACACGGCCATAATAAGCATCATTCACATAAACACAACGACAATGACTACCAAGAGGCTAAGCAGTTAATTCGCGCAGGTTGGACGCCACCAGGGCTAAGTAAAAGCTACCACAGAGGCGACTATTTAGATCGTGATTTATATAAACGAGGTAGAGTGATTGAACGCTCTAGAGATAATGGTACAGTGAGTATAGAAATAGACCGTACAGTTATCCATATGGTGCACGACACCCGAGAAATACTTTCAATTTTAAGTCGCTAAATTAACTTTATAAGGATATTAAAATGCTTATTGCGCTGGCTATAATTATTGGATTTTTTTTACTGGTTACCTTGTTGCCTATGTCGTACAGCCAGCATTACTTAGTGCGTAGCTGCGACTTTGTGCGCTTGCAAGTATTTTATATTGCCAGTTTTGTAGCCGTTACATCGCTGTTTTTATTATGGCAAAGTAGCGCAATAGGCTACGTGTTTATAGCCTTAACCTCATTACTTATAATGATTTTACAAGGTAAATGGATTTACCCGTATACGTGGCTTGCTAAAAAAGAAGTGCAAAGCGCACCAAAGCATATAGACCACAGCGTACGAATTATGTCGGCAAATGTACTGATGTCGAACCATAAAAGCGAGCAGCTAATTAGCCTTGTAGATGAGCACCAACCCGACCTACTTATTACGCTTGAGAGCGATAGCTGGTGGGAAAATAAATTATCAGTCATTAAAAAAAATTACCCGTATTACATAGAATGCCCTAAAGATAATCGTTATGGCATGCACTTATACAGCAAGTTTAAAATACTCGATGCACAAATATGTGAGCTAATAGAAGAAGATATTCCCTCAATTCATATTTTGTTTGAAAACGATGAAGGCCTGCAAATGCAAGGGCACTTTATTCACCCCGCACCACCAAGCCCGACCGAAGAAGACTCATCACGTCCGCGCGACTCAGAGCTAATAATGGTGGCTAAAGCACTTAAAAACCCAACACGACCTACCATAGTTGCCGGTGATTTAAACGACGTAGCATGGTCGCGTAGCACCCGTTTGTTTATGCAAATAAGTGGCTTTTTAGACCCTCGAAAAGGCCGTGGTTTTTAT
>NZ_JACJDN010000743.1:0-1728 GCF_014163565.1 Pseudoalteromonas sp. SR45-5
GCAGTTAACGCTGCGGGCTTTTTTGTGTCTAAATTTTAGTTAATACAATGTAAGCATTATTAAATAATATTTTTACCTTGTTCTGGATCTCGAGATTGCTCTGCTTGTTCACGTATTTCGTCGGTATCACTGCTCACATCATCAAGTGTTTTAGTTTGCTCAACAGTTTCACTTTTTTCGCTTTGCACTTGCGGTGGTTGTTTTTCCTCTAAACTAGAAACATTTTCACTAGGGTCGGTGAGTATAATTCTTTCTCGTGCGTCATCAGGAATGCTGATGTTTTGTTTTGTGAACTCATTGACTAATTCGCGCATAAGCTGGGAAGCTACTTTTAATGGACTGTGCTGCTCGCTATTAACCCAAAAATACAAAACGAAATTAATAGTAGATGAGCCTAAGTTTTTTATTAAAACCTGCGCAGGTGGATCGCTAAGCACCGCATTTTGTTGATTGACAATATCTAGGGCGAGGGTTTGTGCGCTGCGTATATCGTTATCATAGCCAATACCAATTTCTACTTTTCCGCGCATTTTTGGATTGGCAGTCAGGTTTTTAATAGTATTTTTATATACCGTCGCATTGGGTATTTGAATATGATTGCCATCGTAATCAACAAGTGTAGTTGCTCTTGCGGTTACTTTTTTAACAACACCTAAACGATTGTCTACTTCAATTACATCGTCGATTTTAAAAGGCCTTTGTATGCTCAGTAATAAACTAGCGATAAAGTTCTCAGCTATGTCTCTAAAGGCAAAACCTAATATAAGTCCTATTAGTCCCGTGCCACTCATAATGGCAACAGCAAACTCGGTAAGCCCTGCTAAACGCAGGAATAAGTACACGCCAAATAAAATAATCAAAGTGCTTATACTACGCCTTACAACTAGATGAACTAGTTTACTGTCAGTCATGTAGTCAATAGGCTTTATAAGCAATCGAGAAAGTGGCCCTGCAATTAAATAGCTTAATGCTAAAAGTATTATACCGAGTAATAGTGTGGGTAATATTTGCGCTGTTGCGTGAAGTAATTGCACAGCTTGTTCATGAAAAAACTGCCACGTAAACACATCGCCTTGAAAACTTTGCGTGCTGGGAGGCGTATTGTTTAAAGCTATAATGTTTGATTGGCTACTAGGCATGGCTTATCGTCCGTGTTTGGTTTTTATAATCGCTAATATTAGGTAAAAGCAAGTTTAGTACCAAATACTTTATTTAACTTGGCAAACATTTTGCTGTAGTAATGTAATACAAATATTGAGGTTTAGAATGAAAGAAGCTAAACGAGGACAGCAAGCTGAGCAGCCTGGTCATATCCCTTTTATAGGTTGGTGGGATATTGTTAAGCGCATTTTTAAGCAAATGAGTGAAGATAACTTATCTATAGTGGCAGCGGGTGTGGCATTTTATGCGTTACTTGCTATTTTTCCGGCCATTGCGGCGATGGTATCTGTGTATGCGTACTTTTCATCCCCCGCAGATATTAGTGATCATTTAAGTAAAATAGTTACTTTGCTCCCACCAAGTACCAGTGAACTAATTTTATCTCAGGTTTCTAGCCTTGCAAAAACATCAAGTGCAAGCTTGAGCTTAAGTGCAATCGGTACGCTTATACTTACTATTTGGAGTAGTTCTAAGGGCAGCCAAGCACTTATTACTGCGTGTAATATTAGTTATCGTGAATATGAAAAGCGTTCATTTTTTAAAGCTCAATTAGTACGCTTTTTATTT
>NZ_JACJDN010000744.1:0-1716 GCF_014163565.1 Pseudoalteromonas sp. SR45-5
GCACTGCTAAACAAATAGAAAAAGCGCCTAAGGCGCTTTTTTTATATCATATTGTTACGCTTAACCGTTTCAGCTTTTGGCTTACTAGGCAGCGCGATAGATACGTTTTTTTCTTTTAAAGCAGCTAGTAAACCTTTTTGATCGTTTGTACCAACTCTATACAAGGTGCCATCTTTGAGCGTTAACTGTATTGCACTAAAGCCAGATACTGTATATACCCAACCATCATGAGTAATTCGCATACCAATACCGTGCCTGTAAGAGTTTTGAACTGCTTTTGCTTCTGCTACTTCGCTAAGCTCAATACTTTGCCCAGCAACGCCTGGACCAAACGCCCAGCTAATATTTTTATCATCTACTTTTACTGTTAGGCCATGGAACAAAAAGCCCACCAGCACTAAAATCCCAGTAAATATTATTAAAGGTCCATCAGCGCCTAACAAGTTCCACGCAAGCGCCACAAAACCGCCAATCCACGCTAATACAAAAAAGATAAACACCGCATACTGTTTATGCTGATACATAATATTCTCTAAATTAAATAAATACTTAAAAGCTGTATACCAATGTAGCACTCAGCTCTGAGTCAAACTTGAGTTTATCATCTTCGGGTTTTGAATTATAACGATACATGTAGGTAAATTTGAGTGATACCGCGCCAATCACTTGGCTTATCAGTGCGGTTTCCGATTTTAAGCGAGAATTAAGACCTGAAAGCGACTGCTCTATACTCACATCTTGATTAAAACGAGTACGCTTAGAGACCAAACGTTCCCACTGCATTGCAACACGTACTAAATAACCGGTTTTATCAATTTCATCTTCGCTCACATCCGAATCTTCATCGGCGACTGAACGGTATAAACCAGGTCCTATATCAATATCTACTTTGTTTTTAGAGCCTTGATATACACGCGCACCATAGCCTGTCGCCACCGTGCTTTTAAAATCAAGTCCACTAAACTCATCTTCTTCGTAATCACCGTAAATAAAAAATGAGGAGTTTTTAACACCTACTTTATAGTTACCTTGCGCTGATACAAAAATACGATTAGCAGTAACATCAGTGCCACCGCTTTCATCGTTTTCATCACGCTTATAAAGAGAGTCTATTTTAAATTGGTTACGCCACTTTTCAAAATCTTGGTATAAATTACCTTTGAGCTTAAAACTGGTCGAATTGGTGTTACCTTTACTTAGAATAAAACCAAATTCAGTATCACCGTAAAGCATATCACCTTTGTGTAACTCATGAATTTCTTCATCAGAGAGCTTGCCATATTCATGAAAATCTTCAAATGGATCAACAGCCCAACTTGGGCAGCTAATTATTAAAAAAAATAAAAATAAATACTTACGCACAACACTCTCTCTGCACACAATTATAAAAATAAGCGGTATTGCTTATTCACTCTCTTTCCATAAAATATGACAAAACGGAGCATCTTTATCACGACTAATCAAAATTTTAGCAAACAAAACATCATCATTTTCAAATTCTAAACCAACTAGCACCTGAATAAAGTGCTCTGGCTCTATCTCAAGGGCAACAAAATCTTGCCACTGATCGTCTGGCTCGTCTTCTTCAATAAAGCCTAGGTCTTCTCTAAACTCATTAAAGTCTTCAACATCTTTATCACTCAAGTTATTTGGCGCTAGCTCTAAAAAAATATCATAAGCTTGGTGAGTAGCTTCTTCTACCGTATATAAACGTGG
>NZ_JACJDN010000745.1:0-1712 GCF_014163565.1 Pseudoalteromonas sp. SR45-5
TTTCTTCACTTTTTTTGGTTGTTCTGACGTTTGTTCATCTAGTTCAACATCATCATTTTGTATAAACGGATATGCAAGCGCCCATACAAAAAACACGGTTAGTAAAAGCTTAAAAATCGTTTTTAACATGTATTCTCTCTTTGAAACAACAACTATGCATGGTTAATACACAAGCATACGAAGGCGCATTATACCTAAGCCACTTTATAAACGCGAATAACTGGGATTTGATGACCTTTTACGGTTGAATTTTCAGCAGTGGATTTGGGTTTTAGATAAAACAGAGCCTATGTAGTGCATTTGTTCATTCGCAATTTATAAGTCCATGGGTATACTGAGCAAAGTTTAATAATATTAACTATGTGTGAGTAAGCAGTATGGATAAACAATGGCAAAGCCGAATAATAGAGCAATATAAACATCGTCCTAACGATAACCGCTCGCCGTGGCAGGTCGACCGTTCGCGTATTATTCATGCCGCAGCATTTAGGCGTTTGCAAGCTAAAACCCAAATTATGGGTATTGGCCTAAACGATTTTTACCGCACTCGCCTTACCCACTCTTTAGAAGTATCGCAAATTGGTACCGGCATATTGCGCCATTTAAAAGCGCAACATAGCGACTTTACGCACTTTCCATCAACTGGACTGCTAGAAACACTGTGTTTGGCGCACGATATTGGCCATCCGCCTTTTGGTCATGGTGGTGAAATAGCGCTAAATTACATGATGCGCGATCACGGTGGTTTTGAAGGTAACGCACAAACACTGCGCATAGTTGCAAAACTTGAGCCCTATAGTAATGGGCACGGTATGAACCTAACTCGTCGTACTTTATTAGGTTTTATAAAATACCCCGCGTTTATTAATACGCTTTGGCATACCATTCCCGATGCCACAACCGGTCGTGCATTTATAAAAGCAGATGATTGGCGCCCTGCCAAAGGGTTATACAACGACGATGCAGCCATATTCAATTGGATAATAGAACCACTGAGTCAAAACGATAAAACATTGCTAGGTAACCATGCCGCTATTGATAAGTACCGCGCTAAAACAACGTATAAATCGCTCGACAGCGCCATAATGGAACATGCCGACGATATAGCATACGCGGTACATGACTTAGAAGATGCCATTGCAACCCACGTACTCACATTAGACGATTGGCAAACCCATGCTCTGCCCCATTTAAAAGCACTAAACTTTGACTGGCTAAACGCCATGCTTGAATCGCTGACCCAGCGCTTGTTTTCAAAAAATGATTATGAGCGAAAAGATGCCATAGGTGAGCTGGTTAATACCTTTATTATTCATATACATTTGGATATTCAAAACGATAACTTTGAATGCCCTATTTTAAAGTACACCGCTAAATTAGATGCCCAATACGACAGTGTATTGCAAATACTTAAGCATTTTGTGTTTCAACGTTTAATACGTGACCCCGAAATGCAGCAAATAGAATTTAAAGGTCAAAATTTGCTAATAGAGTTATTTACCGCTTTTGCTAGCGATCCGCTGCGTTTATTGCCCGAGACAACACAAGCACAATACATAGAAGCGCAAAAGCAAAACCAAGGGATGCGTATAATTTGCGATTATTTGAGTGGAATGACCGACGAGTACGCCTATAAAACATACCAACGATTGTTTTCACCTATGCAGTAGCTAACTGCTAACTGCTAACATTGAAAAGGCCGAGTAAATTTA
>NZ_JACJDN010000746.1:0-1712 GCF_014163565.1 Pseudoalteromonas sp. SR45-5
CGCCCACCACTTTCATGTTTTCATACACTTTTAAGTGTAAGAAAAATAAACCGATGGAAATCGGTTTTTTTATGCCTGAATTAATACGCTCTGCTTAGAGTTTAAATAAGCAATCTATGAAAGTGGGTGCATAGCTCAGCTGGATAGAGTACTCGGCTACGAACCGAGCGGTCGGAGGTTCGAATCCTCCTGCGCCCACCACTTTCATAAACAAGCCGACATTAAGTCGGTTTTTTTGTGCCTAAAATAAAGTGAAATGTAAACTACCACTCCTGTAGCCGCAGAGCTTGCTCGCGTGAGAAGCGCCAGCTTCTAATCACTTACCACCGATATAACTGATACTTTATTTACGAGCTTCGCTCGTCGCGTCAGCAAGCTGCACGCCTACAAATAAAACCAACCCAATCTTTAAATCCAAACTCCGCGCTTATTCATCCGTTGTAGACGCTGAGCCTGCTCGCGTGAGAAGCGACAGCTTCTAATCACTATATCTACTCAAGCCCACTTAACCCTTTTCTAAAGCTGCTCTTTATTATTACCTATGTTATTTTAAACGCCTTGTTTAAAAGGATATTGCAGTATGTTTAAAACCCTATTTATTACGTTGTTTTTTATTTTTAGCGCCATTTTTATTGCAAGTGTGCAAGCCAACGAAGCTAATAACTCACTTGTAGTAGGTGCGCAGCAATATGCTAAATATTTACCGCAGTTAAAAAATAAACGTGTAGGGCTAGTAGTCAATCAAACATCAAGCGTAGGGGAAACTCACTTAGTAGATACTCTACTGACTAAAAACATAAACATAACTAAAATTTTTGCACCTGAGCATGGCTTTCGTGGCGATCACGATGCGGGCGCCCATGTGAAAAATGCTGTTGATGGTAAAACTGGTATTCCGCTTATTTCTATTTACGGTAAAAATAAAAAACCAAGCCAAGCTGCTTTAGCCGATGTTGATGTCATTATTTTTGACATTCAAGATGTGGGAGTGCGTTTTTATACCTACATAAGCTCTATGCACTACATGATGGAAGCCGCTGCAGAGCAGGGGATAGAATTTTTAGTACTCGATAGGCCCAACCCAAATATTGCCTACGTTGATGGGCCAATATTAGAGTCAGAATTTAAATCGTTTGTAGGCATGCACCCTATTCCTGTTTTACACGGCATGACCGTTGGCGAACTTGCCAAAATGATCAAGGGCGAGGGTTGGATCAATAAAGCGGCCGATTTAAAATTAACGGTGATCCCTGTTGATCATTACACTCGCAAAAGTACTTATAGCTTGCCTGTAAAACCCAGCCCTAATTTGCCTAACGATCAAGCCATTGCGCTTTACCCATCACTTTGCTTTTTTGAAGCAACGCCTATCAGCATTGGTAGAGGCACCGACTTTGCATTTCAAGTAATTGGCTATTCGCCAGTAGCATTAGGTGATTTTAATTTTACACCGCGCGCAATTAAAGGCGCTGCTTTAAACCCTAAATTTAAAAACCAAACCGTGCAAGGGCTCGATTTAAGACAAGCAAATATTACAGGTTTAAATTTAACTTACTTAATAAATGCGTACACGGAGCTTAGTAAAAATAACATCTCGTTTTTTGAGCGCGCTGACTTTATGGATAAGCTAGCGGGTACTAATAAATTGCGCTTAGCTATTGAAGCAGGGCAATCAGAAGCGCAAATAAAACAAAGCTGGCAGGCGGGGCTTG
>NZ_JACJDN010000747.1:0-1704 GCF_014163565.1 Pseudoalteromonas sp. SR45-5
GTTTTAAGCGGGTCACATCACTATAAATGGTGCGAGGTAGCGGCAGTTGGTAATCAATATTAAGGGTTAATTGTTTTTCTTGTGCCAGTGGTTGAATAATTGATTCAATGTCATGCACAAGCTGTACTACGTTTAACGCAGACAAATCGACAGCTAGCTTTTCAGCTTCAATTTTAGATAAGTCGAGTATGTTATTTATTAACTCTAGTAAGTGTTTTGAATTACGTAAAATAGTGCTTAGATGTTGTTTGTCGTTGGCTACTTTGTCGTTGTGGAGTAATTGCTCTGTAAAGCCCATAATAGCCGTAAGTGGCGTTCGTATTTCGTGACTCATATTAGCTAAAAAACGACTTTTAAGCTGATTAGCTTGCTCGGCTTGGCCAATTGCAAGCTCTAGTTGGCTGTTCATGGCTTCAAGTGCTTTAGTACGACTTTCTACTTTATCTTCAAGGTGGTGTTTATATTCTTCAAGCTGCTGCTGGTAGTGTCTAATTTGATTAACCATGTGGTTAAAGTCGTTAAACAAAACACCCACTTCGTCATTTGTATGAGCTGGTAAGTGCACCGACAAATCGCCATCACCAACACGGTGGCTTGCAGCACCTAGTAATTCAATTGGATTAAGTAGTAAATTACGTACCACTATAAAAATTAATATTGGCAGGGTGATTATCGAAATAATAACAATTAAGCCTGTTATTAGGCTTATGGCTTTACCAGATTGATAAAGCACACCTTTGGGAATGGTTGAAACGTAATAATATCCACCGGGCATTTGTACGGCAAAAATCATTCGCTCTATTTTATCTATGCTTGAGAGTTCAATGGTAGAAAGCATGCCTATATCGGCAAGATCATGTACTTGGTTAAGTTCATATTCGCTTATGTATTGGCCGCGCATGTTGTAGTCGGAGCTAAATAAAATTTTCCCGTCTTTGGTCAACATTAAATTAAGTGTGTTGTTATATGGCGCTTCTAAAATACTGGAGTTGAGTATTGAAGGCTCTATATGTATTACAATAAAACCAAGCTGCTGTGGACGTTTCAAGTAGTAATCAACACTGTCAATTCGTTGAATGAAATATAAGCTCGTGGTGCCATCGTCCTTTTGAATCATAAATTGCTGTGTACTTAAATTACTTTGCAATACTCGATTAAAAAATGGATAGCTTTTAGGCGCTGTTGTTAGGTTATTAGAGTAGTAGGCATCACTTTTCCCACTTGCTGAAACTAAATTAATGCTAATTATATCTGGATAAGCTTCGCTGTAACTGGCAAATACATCCATAAGCGCGCCAAGTTTTCGGGTGTAATTACCGTTGGCGCTAATATCGTTTGCTAAAAAGTCACTAAGTACTGGCGAATTTGAGAGTAGTTTTGCAGTAGAGTGAAAAGAGTCGATATAGTTGAATATTTTTTGCTGTTGTTGCTCAACAAAACGGCTCATTATTAAATCAGCTTGTTTTTGTGTTGAATTAGTGACATTGGTGAGCGTAAAGCCACCTAAAAATAGCAGTGGCAGAATAACAAGAGGTGTTATATACCATAATAATCTTATACTTAACTTACTGGTTTTCATGACCAAACGACTTATCCTCCATGCAATCTGCCAATAATATGCGTTACGACCTGATTACACAAGCTTATAGCGGTCTTGGTGGCTAAATTACAATCATTAGTTGCATGATCTTTAGCTCTTTTTTT
>NZ_JACJDN010000748.1:0-1694 GCF_014163565.1 Pseudoalteromonas sp. SR45-5
TAAAATTGTTTTGTAGGTGATGTTTTATACCTCGCTCATAAAGAGGTTAATCACCACAGAGAATACACACAAAACAAAGAGAAGTGATTGCAGGCACTTAGCTTGCTGCTGTTATTAAGCTTCTTGGTTATAAAAATATTTTGTAAGTGAGGTGTAAACCTCACTTTTTAGGCGAGTAAAGTAATTATTATTACTAAATAAAACACATAAAAGGTCATAATAAATAGCCTTTTATTACCTTACCATTTAGTAAACAACAATTTGTAGTCTTACGGCTTACAGCTTACGACTCGTAACGATGACATAAGGCGTATAGCCAAAATTTGTAAAATGGAATAACAGATGACAGTAAAAAATTTATTAGTAACCGGCGGTGCAGGTTTTATAGGTGCCAACTTTGTACATTACTGGTTAGCGCAAAACCCACAAGACAAAGTAATAGTGCTAGACGCACTTACCTATGCAGGTAACAAAGCCAACCTAGACAGTGTAGCAAACAACCCAAATATGACCTTTGTACACGGCGATATTTGCGATACGGCGTTAATCGAAAACCTAATCGATACTCATCAGTTAAACACCATAGTACACTTTGCAGCAGAGTCGCATGTAGATCGCTCAATAACAGGGCCCGACGCCTTTATTGAAACAAATATACTAGGCACATACAGCTTATTAAAAGCAGCTAAAAAAAAGTGGATAGACGAGCCTAAAGCAGCTGGTAAGGAGCCTTTAGAGCATCGCTTTCATCATGTAAGCACCGACGAAGTATACGGCACATTAAGCGCAACCGATCCTGCCTTTACTGAAGAAACAGCCTACGCACCAAACTCACCATATTCTGCATCAAAAGCGGCAAGCGACCACTTAGTGCGTGCATACCACCATACTTATGGACTTGAGGTTACTACATCAAATTGCTCAAACAACTATGGGCCGTTTCACTTTCCTGAAAAACTAATACCGCTTATTGTTACTAACATTTTAAACGACAAGCCTTTACCTGTTTATGGTGATGGCCAACAAATTCGCGACTGGCTATACGTAGAAGATCACGCACGCGGCATAGAGCTTGTGCTTAAAAAAGGTCGCATAGGCGAAAATTATAACATTGGCGGCAATAACGAATGGGCCAATATAGATATAGTTAAATTGGTATGTAAAGTAATGGGCGAAAAGTTTGCTACAAACTCAGAGCTTGCAAAACGCTTCCCTAATGCTAAAGCTGCTATGGAAAATAACGTTGAACAATTAATAACATACGTTACAGACCGTGCAGGACACGACCGCCGATATGCAATTGATGCAACTAAAACAAATAACGAGCTAGGCTATGTACCAGCAGAAAGTTTTGAAACAGGCTTTGCTAAAACATTAGATTGGTATTTAGATAACGAGGCATGGTGGCTTCCCTTACTAGAAAGTAAATAACTATGTTTAAAAGAAAAAAAACTAAAGCATTGGTGCATAGCACGAGCCCTGCTAGCGTTAGTCATAAACAAAACATAAAATTAGATATAGATTTTTATAAAAGCCTTTATAACGATTTAGCAGTATTAAGTGAGCAAGAGTTAATAGCTCATTGGAATAATTTTGGAATAAAAGAAGGGCGTTTTGCTAATTTAAAAGATTATGTTGCACAGTCTCCCGATATGCAGTTTGACCTAGACTTAGTATTTTATAACCATTTTTAC
>NZ_JACJDN010000749.1:0-1692 GCF_014163565.1 Pseudoalteromonas sp. SR45-5
CATTGTTTGAGAAGCCAGGCGAAATAAAACCAGGCGCTCCAACAGTAATGGAATTAATCGAAGACGTCATTGCACAAAATGTGATGCTTATTTGCGAGCAGCACACAGACCTCAACACAGAGCAGCGTAGTCAAATTGTACGTGAAGTTGATGGCATAGTTTACGATTTAGAAGAAGTCCTCAGCAGCATCACCTCACAGCCTGTCACGGTTGAACAGCATGCCTTTATAGATGAATTTGCAGGTTTAGTAAAAAACCTCTTTGATAGCGCTTTAGCACAACAATCTTAGCCATTTTATAGTCCTGCGTTGCATTTTCATTTGCAACTACGGCTAAGTTGCTTACAATCAAGAAAATATTTTTTTGAGATATAACAATGCAAGCAAATGTAAAATGGGTTGAAGGCGATACGTTTATTGGCCGTTCTAATTCTAACCACAATGTTGTGTTTGATGGCGGCAGCGATAGCGCAGCACCAAGCCCAATGGAAATGGTTTTAATGTCAGTTGGCTGTTGCTCATCAGTTGATGTGGTTAGTATTTTAAAAAAAGCTAAACAAGATTTTTCAGACGTACAAGTGCAACTCAGTGCAGAACGCGCCGAAACAGCACCGCGCGTGTTTACCAAAATCAACTTACACTTTGTTGTTAAGGGTAATAATGTGTCTGAAAAGCACCTTGCACGTGCAGTTTCACTCTCTGCTGAAAAGTATTGCTCGGTTGCATTAATGCTTGATAAAACAGTAGAAATTACGCATAGCCACGAAGTTGTGCAAGATCAAGCAAAATAACGCTTTTTCCACGAGGAAAATTCGTATAAAATCCGCGAACTTTTCATTCTGCAGGTGCAGAACCCACTAATTTATAGGTTGGTTTATTATGAACAAACCCTTCGATAAACTTAAACTTCATGGCTTTAACAATTTAACCAAAAGTTTAAGCTTTAGTATTTATGATATTTGTTACGCAAAGACCGAGCAACAACGTAAAGAATATATTGAATATATCGATGAGCAGTACAGTGCAGATAGACTAACCGATATTTTAGGTGAAGTTGTTGATATTATTGGTGCTAACATTTTAAATGTAGCGCGCCAAGATTATGAACCGCAAGGCGCAAGTGTAACTATTTTGGTTTCAGAAGAACCAGTAGAAGAGCAGCAAAATTACGATGCTGACGAAGCACCAGGCCCATTACCTGATTCAGTTGTTGCACACCTAGATAAAAGCCATATTTGTGTACACACATACCCAGAAGCTCACCCTGATGATGGTATTTGTACATTCCGTGCTGATATTGAAGTATCTACCTGTGGCATTATTTCGCCACTTAAAGCGTTAAACTTCTTAATTCATAGCCTTGAGTCAGACGTAGTAACAATAGACTACCGCGTTCGTGGTTTTACCCGCGACATAAACGGTGTTAAGCACTACATTGATCATGCTATTAGCTCGATTCAAAACTTCATGACAGAAGATACAAAAGAAGCGTACCAAATGATGGACGTAAACGTGTATCAAGAAAACCTGTTCCATACTAAAATGATGTTAAAAGAAACCGACTTAAATACCTATTTATTCGGCCTTTCTACTGATGAGTTATCGGACGAAGAAGAAGACGAGATCCGCTCTAAGCTGACTCGCGAAATGCAAGAAATATTCTATGGCCGTAACCTGCCAGATACAGAATAAT
>NZ_JACJDN010000074.1:0-10058 GCF_014163565.1 Pseudoalteromonas sp. SR45-5
CGGGTTTTTTTAAAGAGTTAAGGAACTAATTACTTAGCAGCTTTTTTCTCTTTTTCTGCTGCGATTACAGTTTCAGCTACGTTTTGTGGACATGGTGCGTAGTGTGAGAACTCCATAGAGAACTGACCACGACCTGATGTCATTGTACGTAATGAACCGATGTAACCGAACATTTCTGATAACGGAACGTCAGCTTTAATACGAACGCCTGTTAAACCAGCTTCTTGGTCTTTCATCATACCACGACGACGGTTAAGGTCACCGATTACATCACCAACGTGATCTTCTGGAGTGAACACGTCAACTTTCATGATTGGCTCAAGAAGTTGTGCGCCCGCTTTAGGGATCGATTGACGGAAAGCGCCTTTAGCAGCGATTTCGAATGCGATTGCTGATGAATCCACTGCGTGGAAGCCACCGTCGAAAAGTTCAACTTCAACGTCAAGCACAGGGAAGCCAGCTAGCACACCTTCGCTCATCATTGACTTAAAGCCTTTCTCAACTGCAGGCCAGAATTCTTTAGGTACGTTACCACCAACAACTGATGATTTAAACGTGAAGCCTGAAGCAACTTCGCCTGGCTTGATACGGTAGTCGATTTTACCGAACTGACCAGAACCACCAGATTGTTTCTTGTGCGTGTAGCTATCTTCAACTTCACGAGTGATAGTTTCACGGTAAGCAACCTGTGGTTGACCTACGATAAGGTCTACACCGTAAGTACGCTTAAGGATATCTACTTTGATATCTAAGTGAAGCTCACCCATACCTTTAAGGATAGTCTCGCCTGAATCTTCATCAGTCTCAACTTGGAAAGATGGATCTTCTGCAACCATTTTACCGATAGCAACACCCATTTTCTCATTACCGCCTTTATCTTTAGGCTGTACAGCAATCGAGATTACTGGAGTTGGGAATACCATTGGCTCAAGTGTTACTGGGTGCTTAGGATCACAAAGTGTGTGACCAGTTTGCACGTTTTTCATACCTACGATTGCAATGATGTCACCAGCTTGTGCGCTAGTTAATTCGTTACGGTCGTCTGCTTGCATCTCAACCATACGGCCAACACGCTCAGTTTTACCAGTAAACGCGTTAAGGATAGTGTCACCCTTGTTAAGTTTACCTGAGTAGATACGTACGAATGTTAATGCACCAAAACGGTCATCCATGATTTTGAATGCTAGCGCTTTGAAAGGTTCGTCAGCGGATACGATTGCGTATTCACCGTTTTCGTTACCTTCTTCATCCATAAGAGGTTGAGGATCAACTTCTGTAGGTGCTGGTAAGTAATCAACAACAGCGTCAAGTACTAACTGCATACCTTTGTTCTTGAACGCAGAACCACAGTATGTAGGGAAGAAAGCAAGGTCACGAGTACCTTTACGGATACAACGCTTGATATCTTCGATAGAAGGTACTTCACCTTCCATGTACGCTTCCATTAGGTCGTCGTCTTGCTCTACAGCAGTTTCAACAAGCATTTCATAGTATTCGTCTACTTTGTCTACCATGTCAGCTGGAACGTCTTCAATTGTGTAATTCTCTGGAAGACCAGTTTCATCCCAGATGTATGCTTTTTTAGTTAAAACATCAACAACACCACAGAATTCATCTTCGATACCGATTGGTAAAGTCATGATTAGTGGAGTAGCACCAAGTACTTTACGTACTTGCTCAGTTACACGGTAAAAATCAGCACCCATACGGTCTAATTTGTTAACGAAGATAATACGTGCAACTTCTGATTCGTTAGCATAACGCCAGTTAGTTTCTGATTGTGGTTCAACACCACCAGAACCACAGAATACACCAACACCGCCATCAAGTACTTTAAGTGAACGGTAAACTTCAACTGTGAAGTCAACGTGTCCAGGAGTATCGATAACGTTAAAACGGTGATCTTTCCAGAAACAGCTTACAGCCGCAGACTGGATAGTAATACCGCGCTCAGCTTCTTGTTCCATGAAGTCAGTAGTAGATTCACCATCATGAACCTCACCTGTTTTATGGATTTGACCAGTAAGCTTTAGGATACGCTCAGTAGTCGTGGTTTTACCCGCATCAACGTGCGCGAAAATACCAATGTTTCTGTACTTCGATAAATCTGCCATTAATTTTACTCTTAATAAAGTCGATAAATTATTCGGCAGGAGTATAACATCACTTAATGCGAACATCACCATGCAAGCCGCTTAAAATGCAATCAATTCAATATATTTTTTTTATCGTCAGAATCTATTAAATATCAAACATAACAAAAAAAACGCAAGGCATTGAAATTAATAGCGTTTAATACTTAAGTTTCAGATACACCAAGTTACTTCGCTATTTTATAGCAACGTTCAGGACGGCCAATACTGCCATAACTTTGATCCGCTGTTAACTTACCTGATTCAAGCAAATACTCTAAGTAACGGCGTGCTGTAGAGCGACTCACACCGACCAAATCGCCCATTTGCTGAGCAGTAAATGCAGTGGTTGCGTGCTCTACAAAAGCATCATGTATTTTTTGCAGGGTAAGTTGGTCGACCCCTTTTGGTAAACGATTAGAAATATTGGTTTGCTGCTTTGAGCCAAATAACGTATCAACCATTGATTGCGTTACCTCACTTGCATCAGAAAAACATTGCTGACGTGATTCAAAACGTGCAAGTGCTTGATCTAGTCGGTTTAACATTAATGGCTTAACTAAAAAGTCGCATGCGCCTAACTGCATTGCTTTTTCAAGGGTTTCAACCTCTTTTGCAGCCGTGAGCAGCATAACTTCACTTTTAATTGTTCGTCGTCGTAAATCAGTTAACAAATCTAAGCCATTACCATCAGGAAGGTGTATATCGAGTAAAATTAAATCAGGTTCAATTGCATGCAGCAAAGCTGTTGCCGTGCTTAAATTACCTGCAATGCCCACTACCTGATACTGTGCTTGCCTTAAACTTTGCTTTGGCGTTTGATTGCCTGCAATACCATTTGGTAATAACAAGTACTGCGCTAATAGCTGTGCTACCTCTACTTCGTCTTCAATTATTACTACTGAATACGTCATGTTTAATGCTCTTATTATTTTGGAATATAAACACTTAGTCTTGCACCAAGTAGGTCTGACTCACCAATTTCCAACGTACCGCCGCATGAGTCTAAATTTGTTTTTACCAAATACAAACCAATACCATGCTCTGCCCCTGATTTAGAACTGTACTGAGGTGTAAAAATAACATCATGGTCAGAACCTAACCCAAAGCCTGTGTCTTCTACATCAAATAAGAGAGTTTTACTGGTTTCATCAACGGTTACGCGTACTTTTGCAGAGCGAGAGCCTGATGCCCTAACAGCAGCCTCAATCGCATTATCAATAAGATTTCCTAAAATAGATATAACCCGTTCTAGCATTTCTTTACGTGCAATAACACCAAGCAAGCTGTCAGGGTTTAGCTCAAGCGCAACATTTAATTCTCGTGCTTTATGGTATTTACCTACCAACAAACCAGCAAGCACTGGGTCTTGTATGCGATCTAACAAGTTATGAATTTGTGCCTGAGAGCCTTGGCTTTCTTGTCCTATTATTTCTATAGCTTGTTCATTTTTCCCCATTTGCACTAACGCCCCAATTAGATTGAGCTTATTAGAGTAGTCATGAGTTTGTACTCTTAAAAGCTCTGCAAAAGCCTGAACTTTAGTTAGTTGTTGGCTTAAATACTCAAGTTCATCAGAGGGGCGCATACTCAGTAAAATGCCATCAGCCTGCCCTTGCACCTGTAAAGAAAATCTCGATAAAATAAGGCGTTTATCAGCGGCAAATAATTCAAATCCTACTATTTTACGTCGCTGATTACGCAATAAAAACTTAGCGTGCTCTGGCAGTAAATCGTTTAAGCTGAGGTTCTGATTAATAATTGAAGTTGGTTTATCTAATATTTCGCAGGCGCGTTGATTGAGTTTTCGTACTTTTCCGTCCGGGTCGAGTGCAATAATACCGCTGCGTACCGTATTTAAAATTGCATCTTGCTCTGAAAACAAACGTGCAATTTCATCTGGCTGCAGGCCAAAAATAGCATTTCTGACACGCTGTCCAATATAAATAGCCGCCAGTATACTTAAACCTACAAGTATTAAGCCCCATATTAAAATTTCACTACTGCGAGAGAGAATAAGCGGATCGATTGATTGTACTAAAAAACCAACCGACACAACGCCTACTATCTCATTATTACTTGCGTACACCGGCACTTTGCCACGAATTGATTCACCTAAACTACCATGAGCTACCGAAATATAGCGTTCACCTTTTAATGCAGCTTGGCTATCGCCTCCGACCATTTTTTTGCCAATTTTATCTTCATCTGGATGCACAATACGAAATGCATTCTCATCGCCAATAACAATAAAGTCAGCACCTACAAGTTGTCGTAAATCTTCAATTTGCACGTTAATAGCGTTTAAGTCACTAGGGGTTTGCAATACATTAATTACATCAGCACGTGTAGCTACACTACTAGCCACAGCTAATGCCTTATCGCCAATATGGCTATGTAAACTTTGCGCTGTAAGTTGATACACCAACGCGCCAAATAATAAAGCCTGCAATACACATAATCCTGTTACCCAAATAATTAATCGCGTTTCTAAACGTTTAGGTTTTGTGACCATGTTTTGCAATGGATTTAGCTTGTTGGTGTTTTTCATTTCATTCTCAATTATGCATTTGCTTTGTCTTCACGGCGTTGCATTAAATAATCTTTTAACGGAAACAACAGCACTAAAATTGAAATTATAAATATGCTCAATGTTAGCGGGCGATCCCATAAAAAGCTTAACGAACCATCGGAAATCATCATTGAACGACGGAAGTTTCGCTCAATCATATCTCCTAATATAAAACCTAATAATAATGGTGCCATAGGAAACGACAGTAATCGCAATATTAGCGCAACCACTGCAAATCCTACCATCATAAATAAGTCGAAGGTATTGAAGGACACTAAGTAAACACCAATTAAGCTAAAGAACAAAATCATCACAGTAAGTACTGACTTAGGCATTGCTAACACTTTTGCAAAGTAAGGGATAAGCGGAAGATTTAAAATAAGCAGCACAATGTTACCAAAGTACATACTTACAATAACCGCCCAAAATACACTTGGGTTTTCTTGCATAAGCATTGGACCTGGCTGAATGCCGTAAGCAATTAAAGCGCCTAGCATAATTGCAGTTGTTCCTGAGCCCGGAATACCAAGCGTTAACAGCGGTACAAACGATCCTGTACACGCGGCATTATTTGCTGATTCTGGGGCAGCTAAGCCACGTAATGAGCCTTTACCAAACTTTTCTTTTAAACCTTTTGGCGCTAAATTTCGCTCTGTTGCATAAGCCATAAAGCTCGCAATAGTTGCACCTGCCCCCGGTAGCACTCCCACTATAAAACCTAAAATAGACGAGCGACCAATTACTGGTGCTATTTCTTTAACCTCGGCTTTACTTAACTTGGTTGAACCTATTTGCGGAGTGTCGGAATCATTAATATTTTTAGCATCTTTTTTCTCTGGCTTTACAACATTTACAAGTGCCTCGGCTAATGCAAACGTTGCCATAGCAACTAATAAAAAGCTTATCCCGTCGAGTAAATCAGGTTGTCCAAAGGTAAATCGGTCAGTACCTGATGACGGATCGATTCCAACCGTTGCTAGCATTAAGCCAAACACGGTCATCATCATTGCTTTTAAAAATTGCCCTTTATTTGAAAATGCGGCGATAGCTGTTAAGCCTAAAAACATCAGTACTACATAATCAGGGGATTGAAAACTCAATGACACCTTTGCTAATAAAGGCGCAGCAACCATTAATAATATGGCGCCAATTGTTCCGCCTATAAAGGAGGAATAAGCAGCAATTGCCAATGCTTTACCTGCATGACCTTGTTTTGCCAGCGGATAGCCATCAAAGGAAGAAGCCACAGTGCCAGCAACCCCTGGTGCATTAATTAAAATAGACGACGTAGAGCCACCAAAAATTGCACCATAATAAACACCCGCCATTAAAATCATGCCCGAGTCGGCGCCAATGCTATAAGTAATAGGGATCATTAAGGCAATTGCGGTAATTGGCCCCAATCCTGGTAACATGCCTATAAAGGTGCCAACAAGGCAACCCGCAATAACATACATTAAATTATTAAAGTCGAGCACGGTCGACAAACCAAGCATAATTCCATCAAACATAACTTAACTCCACAAATCGCCCGGAACCAAGTAAATACCTAATACTTGAGTCATCAAAAACCAAAACACCACTGCAACCGGAATCGATGCAAATAGCAAAATTCCCTTACGTCTTTCGCCCATCACAAAAAAACCGGCAAGCAAAAATGCACTAGTCGAAATTAAAAAACCAATTGGCTCAAGTGCAGCGCTATAAATCACCATTAATATTAATAAACCAAAAGTGCGCAGCATGTGTGATTTTTCAAGAACATCACCTGCATTCGTTTTTTCTCTTGGTTTAAGCAATGTTGAACCAATAGACAGTAAGCACACCACAATACCAAACCCAGCATATACTTTAGGAAGAGTCGCTGAGGTAACTGTTTCGTATTCTTCAAACGGTAATAGTGGAATTTGCCATGCAACCACGGCATATAAAGTAAATAGTGCCAAGAATAAACTTGGCCCTAGTAATTCGCGATTCATCATTTTAAACCTCGATTAACGTGCTGCACGGATAAAACCAAGCTCTTCCATAACCACTTTAAGTTGTGCTTCCTGCGCTTCTAGTGATTTAATAAATTCATCTTTTTCTTGAAACAGATTTAGCCAACCATTACGAGCTCTCACAGCCTCCCACTCAGGAGTACTTTGCAACTCACGAAGCTTTTTTGTGTACTGTGCTAACTTTTCAGCGGGTAAATTAGGCGCAGCAAAAAGACCACGCCAATTTACAAATTCCATATCGTAACCAAGTGACTTAAGCGTAGGGATTTCTGGGTAATCAGGTAAAGGTTTACCAGATGTAACCGCTAAAATGCGTGCTTGACCACCGTTAGCTACTTCAAGCGCTTCACTTAAACCTGTTGAAAGTAAATTCACTTCGCCTGAAAGCAACCCTGCTTTCGCTTTTCCACCTGCATCGTAAGGAATATAACGCAAGCGTCGACCATCTATACCCGCCGCTTTAACAGCTTGAGCCGCCACTAAGTGATCCATACTGCCGCGAGCAGAACCGCCCGCCACTTTTATCGAACTTGGATCTTCTTTTATTGATTTAATAACATCCTCCCAAGTTTTAAATGGAGAATCGTTACGTACAACAAATGCGCCGTAATCTGCAACCATGCTGGCTACAGGGGTTAAATCACGGTAGCTATAAGGAATTCGCCCGCTTAAAGCACGCAATACAATAGGCGTTGAGTTAACCATTAAAATATCGCCCTTTTTTGTACCCGACTCGATTAAGTATGCAATAGCGCGACCGCCACCACCGCCAGACATATTTTGAAAAGATGCGTTACCTTCAATACCCGACTTAACTAAACCTTCACCTATACCTCGGGCTGTTGTATCCCAACCACCACCAGGACCGCCTGGAATTAAAAAGTGAGTGTCGGCTATTGCCAATGGACTGCTAAGCACTAACGATACTGCAATTATGGTCGTTTTTACTGATTTAAATGACTTAAATAATTTCATTGTGTGTATCCTTAAAATAAATACTGCATACGTGCACTAAAGCCCATGCCAGAGTCTTCATCGCCAACAAGTGCTGGAGTGCCGGCACCTTCTACATCGCTGTAAATTAGATTGCCCATAAATTTAATATCACTACTTACGTAATAAGATGTACCTAATGTATAAGTTGTTGCTTTTGTGCCTTGTAAGCTACTTGTAGCGTCTACTTCTGAAACACGTGCCACCAACTCCCATGCATCTTTAATATTTTTAGGTTGTACAAATAATGCAGAGCTCGCTTTGTATTGGCGCTGCTCGCCCCCTAAAAAGTAACTTGCCGATACATGAAAACCATCAAAGCGCTCGCCATCTAAAAAATCAGCACTATTAGCGGCATCAAGTGAGCGGCTTGCATATTCAGCCTCAAGTGTTAAAGAATCCGCCTGATAAGCAAACTCAAAACCGGTTTGCGATAAGCTATCAAGCGGGCTTGTTACACCACCGGCGGCATAATCAACAAGGCGGGTATTGGCTTCGCGCACTTCACCACGCGCAAAACGTGCTCCTAATTCATTGCCTCCCATGTCGCGATATGAATGCCATACGCCTAAATGAATTACATCGCCAGGTGATGCACTCGACCATGTAGCACGCCCAGTAATAGCAAGAGTAAGCTTGTCGTTTTCATCACTACCTGTTGCACCAAATGCATCATTTTTATAAACGCCTATCGCGTAACGAAAGCCAGAGTCTTTAAAATATTGATAAGCAGAAGCGCCCCAACGAAAAAATGGAGAGAAAGTATTGGCTAGCGAACTACGCTCAATCGTATTAATGTGCTTTGAACTGGTTAATGCATTTAGCGATATATCTTCGCGAATTTTACCTGCTTTAACTTTAAGTCCGTTATCAAAAGCATAACGAACACGCGCCATCACTATTTCAGCAGTGCCTTCAGCAAATTCGAGTAATAACTTGTGATCCCAATTTCCGTGCTCACTTTCAACGTAAGTACGAATACGACGAGGAAAAAAATCGCTGCCGCCAGAGCCCTCGTTATCGGCGTTGTAAGCACCGTCAAAATAGTTGTAGTCGAGCTGAACCCGTCCACCAAACTCTAAATTAAAAACGCTGGTAGTTTTTAATGCACTTACTTCTTTTTGTAGCGCATCTAATTGCTCTTGTAGTTTTTGCGTATCGTTATTGGCTAAAACGGATGTGCTTGCTAATGCAGCAGCAACTGCCAAAGCGAGTTGTGTGTTACTTGCTTTCATTATTTTCTCCACGCTTGTGTGTATATTTATTGTCAGGTAGATAAGCGACGACAAACTGCTATCTAACGCGCAGCTTATTGTTAACGGGAAATTAACGAAATATTTAGAAGGTAAGGTGCATTGATGATCGTTATGTGCTTTTTGCTCATAAAGTTCATGAACAAAAAGAGCAAAAACAGTTACTGTTATATCTTGATTTATAAACACTTTTAAGGGTTTTAATGATTACCGTACGAATAAACAGATAGGATTTTTGCAGATCTAACGAAACCAGTAATAAAGTAGGTTTAACTAATTATGGTTTGGAAATACCACTAAAAAATTATTTCAAGAACATTTTAGGGGAAGCTAAGCGTTTCGCAATTACATAGCAGTTCATTTATATACTATTAATTAACTACTCACGTACGGGCCTGTTAACATCTCATTGTCAAAAAAGTCTAAATTTGGTACATTCTTTCCTCGATAGTATTTATAAAAACAACTATAAGACCCTACAATGAAATGGAACTTTCTTCGACTCAGCTCTTGGCTACTTGCACTTACCTTATTAATTTTCTCTCATAATATTTTTGCGCAGCAATATAAAATAGATAAGCCAGCTAATTGGGTTAATACACATATTATTGAGCAACCCAAGCATTCCGACATAACCCAAGTGCGTGACGGTACACTGTATTTGTTACTCGATAACCAAACTTAAGTTCCAAATAAACAAAAGCAACAACGCTATACCCGCCTAGTTATGAAAGCTTTAAATCAAAGTGGTGTTAATTATATAAGCCAGCTTAATCTTGGTTTTGATCCAAGTTACGAGTCGCTAACATTAAACAGCTTAACAATTATTAGAAATAGCGAGCGCATTGATAAGCTTGGTAGCGCGAGAATGACGGTTATACAAAGTGAATCTGAATTAGCAGATCGTATTTATAACGGTAGCCTGTCACTCAATATTATTATTGATGATATGCGCAGTGGCGACATACTTGATTACAGCTACACCGTTACAGGCAGCAACCCTATATATGCTAATAAATTTAGTACAAGACGCACGCTGAACTGGTCGGTACCCGTAGTGCAACAAAATATGCGTGTACTTTGGGGTAAACAAACACCTCTACATATA
>NZ_JACJDN010000750.1:0-1683 GCF_014163565.1 Pseudoalteromonas sp. SR45-5
TTTGGGATGTGGGTCACCAAGCTTATCCACATAAAATCCTTACAGGTCGTCGCGACCAAATGCACACTATTCGCCAAAAAGACGGTTTGCACCCTTTTCCTTTTCGCGATGAAAGCCAATACGATACGTTTAGCGTAGGTCATTCAAGCACCTCTATTTCAGCTGCCTTAGGTATGTCTATTGCCGCCCAAAAAGAAGGCAAAGGTCGAAAATCTGTAGCCATTATTGGTGACGGAGCTATCACCGCAGGCATGGCATTTGAAGCGATGAATCATTTAGGCGATGTAAAATCAGACATGCTTATTATTTTAAATGATAACGAAATGTCGATTTCAGAAAATGTTGGCGCATTAACAAATCACTTTGCCCGAATTTTATCAGGTAGCTTTTATACTAACATTCGTGAAGGCAGTAAAAAGTTACTCTCAGGTGTGCCTCCGGTAAAGCAACTTGCCAGTAAAATGGAAGAGCACATTAAGGGCATGATGATCCCGGGGACCTTCTTTGAAGAATTAGGCCTAAATTACATAGGCCCAATTGATGGTCACGATGTAAACATGCTTGTAGATACATTGCGTAATATGCGTAATTTAAAAGGCCCACAGCTTTTACATATAAAAACGCAAAAAGGTAAGGGCTACAAACCGGCTGAAGCCGATCCTATTGGCTACCATGGTGTACCAAAATTCGATCCGAGCACAACTAGCCTGCCTAAATCTAAACCTAGCGCTGCTACTTTTTCAAAAGTTTTCGGCGATTGGTTATGCGACATGGCAAAGCAAGACAGCAAGTTAATGGCTATTACGCCAGCAATGCGCGAAGGCTCTGGCATGGTACGCTTTTCTAAAGAGTTTCCAGATCAATACTTTGATGTGGCCATTGCAGAGCAGCATGCAGTTACTTTAGCGGCTGGTTTTGCTTGTGAAGGTTTAAAACCTGTTGTTGCTATTTACTCGAGCTTTTTACAACGTGCGTATGACCAATTAATACATGATGTTGCACTGCAAAACTTACCTGTATTATTTGCCATTGACCGCGCTGGTATTGTTGGAGCCGATGGTGAAACTCACCAAGGTGCGTACGATTTAAGCTTTATGCGCTGTATTCCAAATATGGTAATTATGGCACCAAGCGACACCAACGAATGCCGCCAAATGCTATACACCGGTTATAAAGAAAACTGCCCTGTTGCAGTTCGTTACCCTCGAGGTAGCGCAGGTACTGCAGACATTGAAAGCACTATGCAACTGCTTGAAATAGGTAAGGCAGATACAATTAAGAAAGGCAGTAAAATTGCCATTTTATCGTTCGGTACATTACTTGAAAACGCCCAGCTTGCAGCTAACGAATTAGATGCAACGCTTGTTAATATGCGTTTTATTAAACCACTTGATACTGCACTTTTAAATGAGCTTGCTACTAGCCACGATACCTTTGTTACGCTTGAAGATAACGCGATTGCTGGCGGTGCCGGCTCTGCAGTTAATGAATACTTGGCAACGCAAAAAGCTGATATTAATATCCTTAACTTAGGTATTCCTGATGAGTTTATTAAACACGGCACGCAAGATGAAATGCACGATGAAATGGGATTAGGCGAGCAAGGAATATTAAACGCTATTAAGGCGTTTATCGCTTAAGCTATTTACTTAGTTTATTAAAAAGGAGCCTCAAGGCTCCTTT
>NZ_JACJDN010000751.1:0-1682 GCF_014163565.1 Pseudoalteromonas sp. SR45-5
TTAAAAAAAGCGGCTGTACCTAAAGGCTCCTTTTATCATTACTTTAAAAGTAAAGAGGCCTACGGCATTGCCCTAGTTGATGCATACGACAGTTACTTTATTGCAAAGCTTACCCATTACCTACAGCAAGAAGATGTTCCCCCACTTGAGCGAATCGTTAATTTTACCCAAAGCGCAATTAAAGGGATGAAAAAATACGATTACAAACGTGGCTGTTTAGTAGGTAACTTAAATCAAGAGCTTAATCATTTAAGTGATGAGTTTAAAACCAGATTAATGCAAAGCTACACCGCATGGCAAAACCATGTAGAGGTTTGCTTAAACCAAGCTAAGCAACAAGGCACTATTGCAAGCCATGTAAATACAAAATTGATGAGTGAGTACTTTTGGATTGGCTGGGAAGGTGCGGTTATGCGCGCCAAGCTCACAAAATCAAATACCCCACTTACTTTATATACAGAAATGTTTTTACGCGCATTACTAACCTAATGCGTTTTTATTTACCAATTAAAAGACGATCGGTCTAAAAGGATATCCCATGAATAACCCAATTAAAGCCATTGTTATTAATAAAGAAGATAATAACTACAGCGCCTCATTATCGACTATCGAAAGCAGTTATTTACCAAACGAAAACGTTTCTATCGACGTGCTATACAGCACACTTAACTATAAAGATGGTTTAGCAATTACGGGTAAAGGCCCTGTTGTACGCAGTTTTCCTATGGTGCCAGGTATCGATTTAGTGGGTACGGTTACAAATTCCACCAGCGATGAATTTAAAAATGGCGATAACGTAATATTAAATGGCTTTGGTGTAGGCGAAAAACATTGGGGCGGGCTTGCTCAAAAAGCGGCACTTAATAGCGATTGGCTAATCCCCTTGCCTGCAGGTATTTCTCCAAAACAAGCGATGCAAATAGGTACAGCCGGTTATACCGCTATGCTAAGTGCTATAGCTCTTGAAAAACAAGGAATAAACCCTGAATCTGGCGAAATACTTGTAACAGGTGCCAATGGTGGCGTAGGCAGCTTTGCTATTTATTTATTAAACCAGCTTGGCTACAACGTAACAGCAGCTACGGGTCGATTAGATCAAAGTGAATATTTAAAAGAGTTAGGTGCTAAACAGGTAATTGACAGAAACGAGCTTTCAAACCCTGGTAAGCCTTTGCAAAAAGAGCGCTTTGCAGCGGCAATAGATTCAGTAGGTAGCCATACACTTGCTAATATTTGTGCATCATTAAAGTATGGGGGTGTAGTAACCGCCTGCGGACTTGCCCAAGGCATGGATTTACCTGCCTCAGTTGCCCCATTTATATTACGTGGTGTGTCACTAATAGGCATTGATAGCGTAATGCGCCCTAAAGCCGACAGAATTGAAGCGTGGGATCGTTTAGCTAAATTAGTAAACGCTGATTACTTAGATAAAATTTCGACAGAAATATCACTAGAACACGTAATTGATAACGCAGAGCTGCTTATGCAAGGCAAAATTCGCGGTCGTGTTGTAGTTAATTGTCAAAGTTAAGCTATTTACTCTGTTAAAGCCTCGTTATTAAATTTATAATGCAATTTGTATTTTAATAACGAGGCAACACCTATGAGCAACCAAGAACTTTTCAGTAATAATCCACTGCAAGGCGTTAAATTAGAACAAGTGGTTGAAGAGCTGGTTGAAC
>NZ_JACJDN010000752.1:0-1680 GCF_014163565.1 Pseudoalteromonas sp. SR45-5
GCCCCATATTTTCTACAAAATCAATTAGCTCACCTAATACTTCAATTTCGTACTGCATTAATGGGTGCTCTCTCACTGCTGTGTTATCAGCAATCTCACCTTCAACCGTCATTTGATATTCAATAAAGCGAGCCACTGTTGCTTGAGATATTTTGCTCACACTAATGAACTCTTGCTCATCTTGCGCCACTAAACCGTGCATTAAGCTAAGTAAAGACGTTGCAGCATCAATAGCAGGATAAGTACCAAACATATCAAAATCAGCAAGTTCAGGAACATTTGGCTCTATTTTTTCAACTTGTTTTTCGAGATCTATTTTACTTTTAGGCAGTAATATTTTTTCCCAACAAACATTAAGCGAATTACGTAATAAGGTTTCATCACCAAAACCCGTTGCTTCGCTAAATAAACCGTAATTTGGCAGCATTCGCTCTATTAAAGCACTTGCTAAGACGGCCTTTTGTAAATAGTTAAGCTCTCTAATACGCTGAAAATTATTTGCTTTAGTCATTCTTTAACGTCTCACACGACCAACAAAAATCAAATGTTGATCCATTATGCTCATTACAATTAGGGCATACCCAATCTGGAGCGGATTGTTTTACTTGTTGATAGTTTACCAATATTTGCCGCGCATGGCGCTCTTTTATCGCATAAACCTGCACACTAACTTGCGCCTGATCATATGGAATTTCTCCAAGCGCCCCTTGGAGCATCTCGCCTTTAATTTTACACTCTATTCCAGCAGTTTGTATTAAGCCTTTTACGATATTCGCTTCCAAGGTATTTTCAGCTTTATAAATTGTAACCCATTGAAAAGAGCTATCTGTTGAATTGTTATTATTAATATTTTGCAATATTCACCTCATTTATTTTGTGTTAACAATATCCTGCGCTAAATTATTAGCATGCTGTACTTTTAAGGAATAAACATGACACTAACAACCCCTGGCTTACTTTTTCCGGCCATATCGCTGCTATTACTCGCCTATACAAACCGATTTTTAGTTTTAGCGCAATTAATTAGGGAGCTAAATGCGCGTGAAGGTGAATCTATTCGGCCTGTTGTAGTGGCTCAAATCACTAACTTACGTAAACGTATTAAGCTAATTAGAACGATGCAAGTGTACGGGGTAGCCTCTTTTCTACTGTGTACACTATCAATGTTTGCATTATTTATTGAGTTTAATGCCACAGGAATTATTTTATTTGGCATTAGCTTAGCTTGCTTAAGTTTATCGTTATTAACGTCTTTATTTGAAATACATATTTCCTGTGATGCAATCGAGATAGAACTACAAAGCATTGAAAATAAACCACTAAGTAGCCGAATAAATAGAAATTTTGTAAAATAGTTTATTATAAATAAAACACTCTATTATTTGTCACAATCATGTTGTATGAACGCCCCTTTTTGGGGTGTACTTTTTTATTAATTAGAACAATTTAATCCAAATATACTAACTAACTTACTGACTACAAATAAGTTTACTTAGCTAGCCCATTGCAAAAACATAGATAAAATACAATAAACAACTAGTTATGAATTTAAAAAGTAATACTATTCGGTCGCTTTTCTCTTTAATTAATACTAAAAGGGGGGTATCCTGCTGGAAACACGTATGAACTTGCAACCGTATTTCAATATAGAATTTTACTAAACTTTAGAATAAAAATTAA
>NZ_JACJDN010000753.1:0-1677 GCF_014163565.1 Pseudoalteromonas sp. SR45-5
CCAAATAGCACCAGCAGAGGCACTTAAATTGGTAAAACTTTCATTATACCCAATGGTTTCTTCGTCGCTGTGATCTATTTCTACTTCATCGTGGTTATGCTCGTGTGCCGTGATTTGGCTTTCAATTTTGTAATCTTCAACACGTGCGCCAAGTTCAACAGTAACGTCGCCAAATTCACGCTCTTCTAGTAAATATAATGCGTTAGTTGTAGTTACACTTGCAGGTGTAAATGCTTCTTCACCAATTGCATCGTAGTCAGAATCGCTGTAGTGATAGCCCATCATTCCGTGCCAATCAGCAAACTTATGCTCTACATTTAAACGTGCTTCAGTCGTTTTATTTTTAAAAGTAGTACCAATTTCGCCATCTTCAATTTCGCTGTGCGAGTAATCTGTATAGCCAACACGTAGGTTGATGGTTTCAATCCAGTTATTATGAAGGGCGTAACTTACAAGCCCTTGCCAGCGATCTTGCTCTAAATGTGCATAAACCGGCTCTTCAGCTGCTTCGTCTTCATGTTCTGCATGCTCTTCTTCAGTTTCACCTTCGTGATCGTGATGATGTTCATGCCCAGGAATACCGTAATCGGTATCAATACTACCGTAAGAAAAACCAATCGTTAAATGATCGCCAACATAGCTAGTACCAAAGTTAAGTGTTTCGCTATCAATAAAAGTATTTTCTACAGAATTCTCTGTTTCTACATCGCCATCATCGTCGGCAATAGTGAAGGTAGGTGTTTGGTAATCATCGCCACTGCGCTTAGTGCCATCAAAATGAAAGTTAAAGCCTTCATTACCTGTTTCAAGTTTTGCAGCTACTGTGTTTGAGTTTGACACTGTATCGTGGCTGTATTCAGCAGCACCCGTAAGCTCGTCGATATTGTCTGTAGGAATGCGGTTATCAACCACGTTTACAACACCGCCAATTGCACCAGAGCCATAAAGTAGGGTACTTGGGCCACGTAATACTTCAATTTGTTCTGCTGCTAGGCTATCGCTTGATGTCGCATGGTCTGGGCCAATACGTGATGCATCGCTGGCATCTAATCCGTTTTGTGTGATTTTAACGCGAGGGCCATCTAAACCACGAATAATTGGGCTTGATGATACAGGGCCAAAGTAACTTGCATTTACGCCTGGTAAACCTTTTAGCGTTTCACCAAGAGTTGGTTTAGATTTATTTCTTAATTCATCACCTGAGAGCACGCTTACTGGCGATATCATCTCGAGGCTATTTTTATGAAGTGCAGAGGCATAAACAACCACTGTCTCAACTGATGTTGGTTTAAGCGATACAGACAGGTTGTTTGAAGATTCGCTAACAGCAATACGAGAGTCTACGTAGTTGTCTTTACTAATATGTAATTGGCTATTTGCATCGATTTCTATAGCAAATTCGCCTAAATCATTACTTTTAACGCTTTGGTTTTTGCCATGCACATGAATTGAGGCATTTTTGATTGGTTGATTTTTATCATCCATTACTTTACCAGTAACAGTGGCAGCCAAAGCTGATTGAGAACATAAAACAGAAAAAATAGCAGAGGAGATTAATGTTAACTTTGTCATGGATATATTGGTTCGCGGTTATTATGTTGTGATATAATATAACACCGCAAAATCAGTGAATCAACAATGTTATAGTATAACTTTGTGTTTTGCGATGAATGATCT
>NZ_JACJDN010000754.1:0-1677 GCF_014163565.1 Pseudoalteromonas sp. SR45-5
CGCTACATTAATGGGTGAAAATGACGCAACTGTTTCACTTGTTACTGCTGATACACAAGCACAAGCACTTGAAGATTGTGTTGATTTTGCTGCAGGTACAATTGATGCTACTCAAATTGATTCATGTTTAATATTCACATTTGACGGTGCAGTAAATGCTGACACAATTGATGATGCTGAAATTATCGATACGCAAGCTTGGAACCACGTTGAAATTATGGACGGTGATTCTGGTTTCACTGGTATGCTAAACCTTACTGCAACTGAAGAATCAGATTCTTCAAGTATTACACTAGAAGGTATGTCTGGCGACTTAGACTTTAAAGTAATGGGTATGGTTGACAGTAGTGGTGATGAAGATGAAAGTACATTAGAAGTTATGGTTAAAGGTGACGCAGCAATGGGTTACACATTATCTCTAACTGGTATGGAATCTACAGGTTACACTGGTGATGTTAAAGCTATGTACAATGGCGAAATGATGTCATTTGGTACTGCTTCTAAAGTTACTAACGGTGTATCTATCACTTACATCGATGGTGATGTAGTGCCTTACACTGATGTTGATTTAATTGATTCATCTAAGTAATATTTAAACTATAAAAGGGGAAAGCAGCGCTTTTCCCTTTTTTTATAGAAAGCGATTAAATTATGAAAAAAAAAATTCTCTTGTTAGGATTTTCAACAGCTTTTATTTCTCCTCTTGCTTCCGCAGATAACCAATTTCAAATATTTACTCATTTTGACGCAGAAATTTATACTGAAGCACAACCAGTACAAGCCTTTGTAGATGATTTTGATGCACCATTAAAATCGGGTGACAGTGCATTTACCTATAATATTTTTGAAGTGGGTGTTGGCTACGGTAATTTTAAAGTGGGTTTACAAAGTCGTTATGACTATGTTCTTAACTTTGATCCTGATACAGCTAAATATACTCATACCGAAAAGAATGATTTAGAGTTTGAAGATAGATTTTATACCTATTACCTCGATGCTAAACAAGCAACGTCTAATGGTGTATTCGTATCTTATGATTTTAAATTTTTAGATAAAAATGCATTAACAATAACACCTAAGCTTTCTGTTTTTGCCAGCTCACACTATCAAGATGCCACTGTAAATGGTGAGATTTTTAGTGATGAAGTTGAAGGTGCTGTAACTGTCGATTACAACTTTTCAAAAGATATTTTATTTAAAGAATTTACACCTTCACAAAAGCCAGAAGGGCTAGGCTATAGCCTAGATATTTTTGCCGATTGGCAAGTAAATGATGAGCTTAAAGTTGGTTTTAGCGTAAAAGATTTGCTCTATAAAGCTCAGTACGAAGACAGTGGCTCTGTAAAGGGTCAAACTACTGAAATTCCATTTAGCGAAGATGACAACGGCGATATTATTACTCAGCCAACAGTTTCATTAAAAACATCTGCATTTGGAAATACGGTATCTCATGATTTCGAAATGGAAATGCGACTACAAGCATTTGCCGATTACAGAATAAACGACCGATTTTCGACTCAGTTAACTTTAAAACGTTACGATAAAGACACGTTTAGCCAATTAAAAGGCCGTATTCACTTTTGGGATCATTGGCGAGTACAAGCAGGCTACGAAACAAAAAGCGAAGCATTTTTAGTTGGTATAGAAAACGAATATTTTGGTCTTAATTTACAAACT
>NZ_JACJDN010000755.1:0-1676 GCF_014163565.1 Pseudoalteromonas sp. SR45-5
CAAAAGCGCTAGAAGCATAAAATACCTCTACTAATTGAGTAAACCAAGGCCACGATTTACGTGGCCTTTTTTATAACTTAATTCACAGTTTAAATATAAATAGTGCCTTTTAAATACCTTACAGCATGCCCGGTCAAAGTGACGGTTGTATCATCCACTTTGCAAATTAAATGCCCGCCTCTGCTTGAAGCCTGATAAGCACTTAACGTAGTTTTACCAAATTGCTGCGCCCAGTAAGGTGCCAAGCCAGTATGAATTGAGCCCGTTACATAATCTTCGTCGCCACCGCTTGCAGGCCAAAAATAGCGAGATATAAAATCATATTCAGCACTTGGAGCAGTGGCCACTACATCAAGTGGATAAAGCGTTTTTAAAAGCTCAGAGTTAGTTGTTAATTCAAGTATTTGATCGGCATTTTCATAAATAGCAAAGTAAGCTTGGCGATTTTTAAGTACTTTACTCGGTTGTATAGACAAGCCATCAAGCAATTGCTGCGGTACATTTTGTACCTCAATCGGTGCTTGTTTAGGAAAGGTCATTGCAAAGCTGCCATCAGAGTTTTTATTAACGATTAGCTCGCCCACCGCATCAGCAATAAAGCGAATTTGCGATATGTTATGCTCTTCACATAAAACATAGGCAGCCGCAAGTGTGGCGTGACCACAAAAGTCGATTTCCATCAACGGCGAAAACCAGCGAATAACAAAACTTCCATCGTCTTGCTGGTAGGTAAAAGCTGTTTCAGATACGTTATTCTCAGCGCCAATCTTTAGCATTAAATCGTCACTTAACCACGATTCCAGTGGGATCACTGCCGCATAGTTACCTTTAAATAACTCATTCGTAAACGCATCAATTTGATGAATAGCTAATTGCATTGTTTAAACTTTGTAATGATTAATAGCTTAAAACTGCCATACCTAAACTAAATTAGCACTTTTATTTTTGCTTTAAGCCATTACAGGTCGCATTCTATAGTATTGCATACAACCAAATTGCACAGCATTGGTAAGCAATAGCATAATAAACATAAGTAAGTGCGCCGTGCTTGGAGCAACTGTCGTAAGCTCAACAACTAAGCCGCAAATACCAGCAATAAACTGCAAGCTAAAGTAGCGCGCGCTTAAATTACTCACATTACCCGTACGCAATGTTTTATAAGTTTGCGGCATAACACGTACCGAACTCATCACAAGACCAACATACGTTAAAGCGCTTAATACCGTTGCAGTATCAAGGCTTGAATTTAAAAGCAGTGAAAAAGGCAGTAACGAAAAACCTAGCATAGTAACCAGCTGTACACGTTCTCGTTTAGCTGCATTGAAACGTGCAAAAAAATATAAAATAAGCCCGCTTAACGCACCGGTTACAATAAATGGTAACGCAATATAATAGCGCTCAAAGAAAATATTGTAGGTTATAAAATAAAGGCTTTGTGCTAATCCAAATGTCATCATTAATAGTGACAAACCAGAGACACTACGATTTTTTCGAATTTTGTTTAGTAATGGTAAAAAACTAAAAACCAAAATAAAAGAAGACAATATAGGCAAATAATGCACCAAAGCAACCTCGCTCGTTACATAAATGTTAATTAAAAACAGAAATAAAAACATTTAATAAACATCTGTTTTTAAAAGGCTTTTACTATGAGCGCGGCTCTACAATGCCGCGCT
>NZ_JACJDN010000756.1:0-1672 GCF_014163565.1 Pseudoalteromonas sp. SR45-5
TAAAAGCGCAACTAAAAAATCTAAAAAGTTATGGTTTTCTAGTTGCAGCACCGACACATTAATCGACAATCCAATATTACTATTTACGGTATTTAGCTTACTTAAGCTCGCAATGGCTTGCTCTAGTACAAATTCGCCGAGTATATTAATTTTTCCATATCGCTCTGCAATATCTATAAATTCTGAAGGGGGAATAAATTCATCATTAAACTGCCAACGAAGTAGTACTTCAAACGTGGTTATTTCATTTGTGCTTATATCAACAATAGGTTGATAGCACAGATGAAAGTCACCTTTTTCTACGCACTCTTTAATTGAGCTGCGAAGTACTTCTTCTCTTTTAAGCGATTCATGCATTCGCTCGTCAAATACCGATATTTCATTACGGCTTTTCTTACCTTCATACATAGCTACATCAGCGTATTTAATCGCCTCTGCAAGATTAAAATTTTCGCGCGTAAAATACAGCCCAACCTTAAAAGAGGGGTTTACTTGATAGCTATCCATGCTTACTGTTTTCGTTAAGGTTTTAACTAATCTAAAAACACAGTCAAAAAGTTCGTCTTCGGTGTTAGTGCGAGAATAAAAAATAAACTCATCCCCCCCCCATCGACAAGCAATAAAGTCGCCTTGGGTTTGTATTTCAACTAATCGTTTACCTGTTTGGGCCAGCACAAAATCACCAAAATCGTGACCGTATTTATCGTTGATGATTTTAAAGTCATCCATATCTAAAAATAAAACAGCTTTAATATCATCATTTTGATTGTCTAAATCAAGTTCAACATTAGAAACAAAGCTCCCCCTGTTAAACAATTTAGTTAGGTTGTCTTTTTGCTCTAAAGAAATTATTTGTTCGGTACGAAGTTGCACTTCGTTTTCTAAGTTTTCAATAAATTTATCTAACTTAAGTTCATTATTAATTGATGACTTTACATCTTTTGCACTACGCGAAGCCGTTATAAAACACAAAATAAACCATAAAACGAGCCCTAAAACACCTAGTACATTCTCATCTTCAATAGGCTGTAAAAGTAATAAAATACTAAAAGGAACCAGTAAACAGGTTATATACGACAAGGAGGAACGAATATCAGAAGCTAAAACGTTTACACCGCCACCAGCAAGGGAGCTAAAAACAACCAGTGATACAAATTTTTCCTGCATTTGCATGTTTTCATAAAACAAAATAGGAAAAGCAGCCCATGTTAAAGCCGTTAATAATAAACCTATAAAATACAGATGATATTTAAAAGCATGGGTGTTGTTAACAAATACATGGCTTGCTATTCGAAGTAATGAAATAAAGGATAACGTAAAAAGCCAGTAAAGTTTTTCTTGTGAGGCGCTGTGGTTAATACTGCTAAAAATAAGAAAACAAGAAACAACCGTGTTTATAGCAATTGCAGAACTAAAGTAGGAGCTAACAAATGCTAATCGCTTATTGGCAAAGTTATTTGTATGAGAGGTCATTAATGTTACTTGAATAGGCTGTTGCACAATGTAAACAGTTTACTTAAGTTCAATAATAAACAAAAGTGAACATTCATAAAAAAGTATTATTTTAGCCTCTTAAGCGGTTTTATAAGCCATTAAACTAAAAAGGGCTGGCAAATTGCCAACCCCTTTTGTTAATACTGATTATATATTATACCAATTCGCTTAATTAAGT
>NZ_JACJDN010000757.1:0-1667 GCF_014163565.1 Pseudoalteromonas sp. SR45-5
GGAAAAGTATCGGGGCTAATAATGTTCTTCAGGAAAAGACTATTATTGCTAATGAATAGCTTTTTATAAATTAACGCTTTTAAGGCTTAAAATAGCACTTTAAGCCTTTCAATTAGGGACTAAGTTTTATTTATTTAATTTCTATTTATCCAATTGAAACAGAGCCTATTTGCCAAGTAGTGCGGCACTTCATAGTAAGAATAGCATCACTTTCAAAATTATTATTTAGATCTACTGAATATGAAACAAATTGCTTAGAACTATTAGATTGATTTGATATATCTATCCAATCAAATCCTTTCCCAGTGCCATACCTGAACCATTTACTCTTACCACTATCTCTAACCTTGAGCATACGAGAGATAAAACAGCCACCATTAGAGCTATTCAATCCTTCAGTAATACCATTTATGACAAGTTCAAAATTTCCAATAGACTCATTTAATGGAACACTGCAATTAAAATAACGATCTGAACGAGAAAACTGAGGATCGAAAAGAAAGTAGCCATTTTCGGTTGAACCAACTTTTTCTAAAGTCTTAGTTTTTAGTGCTTGAATGTCACCTACAGAGGTTATTAGGTTATTCAACGCTTGTGTTTTATAAACCACATCTTCAGAGCAATGTGACGCACCATCAAAAATAGCAGCATTTGATTGAAGTGGTATTGAACCTAAAGTAATTGCTAATGCAATGTATTTAGTTTTTAGCATAATTATATCCTTTTACATTTAAAGATCCCTAATAAAGGTAATTACACCTTAAAAGATTATAAAAACAGCAATAAATTAAATCTATAAGTTGATTACAGAAGTCAGAAAATCATAAAAAAACAACCCTTCTTCCTCATGTTCATCAAAAATCTCTTTACCTGAAAGCATATATGCTTTTAACAGTGAATTTTTACTACTATCTTTATCCCCAAGTTGGTAATAACATTGCCCTATTCTAAAGTGTATAAATGCATTTTCATTTGCTTCAGGATAATTTAAGGCGTCCAATAAAGAGTGTAAAGACTTTTCATATTCATCAATCATGTAAAAACTATCACCAATCGAAACTTTGAGCCACAGCACTTCATTCCAATCTTCATTAGGGTCAACGATTAAATCAAGCGCTTTTTGCCAAATGGCTATAGCGCCTAAAAAATCGTCTTCATCGAACAAGTTATTACCTTGTTCGCAATACTGCTCTATTTGATCATGGATATCCATTATTTGCACTCACTATAGAAAGTTTTATACTTCTTCGGCTGACTAACAAAGCAGCGCCCTTTAGATATTATATTCGCTTTATCAAACCACATTTTTGCTAGCTCTAACTCACCTTGCTCAAAATATATGACTCCCTTTAAAAATACAGGTCCATCATCATAGTCATCTAAATGATCTGAGCTAAATAGTTGATCAACTATTTTATGAGCATTTTTATAAAATCCTAACTCCTTATACATTTCACAAATTCCAGAAACAAAGCTGAGAGTTACGTCCCAGTCGAATTTAGGCTCAGGTAATAACTCCCATGCTTTTTCTGCTTGTTCTTTCGCCGTAATAAAATCTTTTCTTTCTAATGCTTGAAAGGCAAAAATATATAGTTCGTCAATTTTATCTCTTAATTCTACAGGTAATTTTTTCATTACAACCCTATAATTTTAGGCTTTTTATTTAG
>NZ_JACJDN010000758.1:0-1664 GCF_014163565.1 Pseudoalteromonas sp. SR45-5
TAAACTTGGAATTAGAGCCGCTGCTGACTTGAGAAATGAGAAGATTGGCTTTAAAATCCGTGAGCATACACTGAAGCGTATTCCATATTTACTTGTTGTTGGCGATAAAGAAGTTGAACAGCAAGAAGTAGCAGTGCGTACTCGCACAGGTGAAGACCTTGGCAAATTTAATGTTGATGATTTTGTAGCTAAAATTAGTGAAGAAATTAAAAATCGACAGTAAAAATCGAGCGTGTAAGGCATTAACAAACAGCCATTTACACGCTTATATTATTGATATTCTTGGAGGAACGTACTATTAGAGGCGGCAAGAAAGGGCAACAAACAGCTCAAAAAAATCGTATTAACGAAGAAATTACAGCGCAAGAAGTTCGTTTAATTGACATTGAAGGCGAACAAGCTGGAATTCAGTCATTACAAGACGCGCAAACTATGGCCGATGCAGCGGGTGTTGATCTTGTTGAGATCAGTCCAAACGCTGAGCCGCCTGTTTGTAGAATCATGGACTACGGTAAGTTCATCTTTGAAAAAAGCAAAGAACTAAAAGAGCAGAAGAAGAAGCAAAAGCAAATCCAGATAAAAGAAATCAAATTCCGTCCTGGTACGGATGAAGGTGATTATCAGGTTAAGCTTCGCAACTTACGTAAGTTCTTAGAAGCTGGTGATAAAGCTAAGATTACTATCCGCTTCCGTGGTCGTGAAATGGCTCACCAAGAAATTGGTATAGAATTATTAAACCGTATCAAAGCCGATTTAGAAGAGCTTGCAGTAGTTGAGTCTTTCCCAAATCGTGTTGAAGGCCGCCAAATGGTTATGATGATGGCGCCTGTTGCTAAAAAATAATTTTTAAGCGATAATACGCACCGAAATTAGCTCAGGTCTGCAAGCAATATGCGAATATTCACCTGAGTTAACCGGTCTTAAAGCAAGATTGCGGCATTTATGTTGGGTCTTCACCGGAACATGGCAGTAAGTTAGGCCTAAAAGTGGAGCTATAGAAATATATCTCACGCCTGCTTACTAATTTAAAAGCAATACAATTGGAGTTATTGCAATGGCTTATAAGCTAAAAAGTCACAGTGGCGCTGCTAAGCGTTTCAAAAAGACTGCTTCTGGCGGTTTCAAGCGTAAACAAGCGCATCTTCGTCATATTCTGACTAAGAAAACTTCTAAGCGTAAGTTACACCTACGTCCTAAGATGATGGTTCATAAAAATGACCATGGTCTAGTTTCACGTATGTTACCGTTCGCTTAATAGGGGTTTTTAGAAATGGCAAGAGTTAAACGCGGCGTTGTCGCACGTGCACGTCACAAAAAAGTTTTAAAACAAGCAAAAGGTTACTACGGAGCACGTTCACGTGTTTACCGCGTAGCTTTCCAGGCTGTTACTAAAGCGGGTCAATACGCTTACCGTGACCGTCGTGCGAAGAAACGTACTTTCCGTCAATTATGGATTGCACGTATCAATGCTGCTTCACGTCAAAATGGTCTGTCTTACAGCCGTTTTATCAATGGTCTTAAAAAGACTTCTGTAGAAATCGATCGTAAGATCCTTGCAGATATCGCTGTTTACGACCAAGTTGCATTCGCAGCGCTTGTAGAAAAAGCAAAAGAAGGCCTAGCCGCTTAAGCTTTTTTATATAAGTATTAAAAAGGAGCCTATG
>NZ_JACJDN010000759.1:0-1664 GCF_014163565.1 Pseudoalteromonas sp. SR45-5
GTTGAAAATAATAATCTTAAAAAACAGTTATCAGGAATATCTAAAGAGCTCGAAAACTTACGTTTGCAATTAGGACAAGACAGCGAAATTCAAAATCAGTTAAAAGAACTCATCGTTAAACAAAACGAGATTATTGCCCAACAAAAAAAACAAGAAGTAATACCAAAAGAGTCATTTGATTTTGGCTCATTATTTTCAAACCCCATAGTACTGGGCTTGTTAATGTTTATTCCTGGGTTACTGATTATTTTTGCAATCGTTATGTTTTTACGCAAACGAGCAAGTAATCAAGAAGAGCCGCAAAACGATGATGACTTTTTACCACAAACCCCAACTTATACTGGCGATGATGATTTAGGCCCAAGCTTAAATGACGATCCAATTGTACCTGACCCTTTAGATGACTTGAGTGTTCAATTAGATGATAGTCTCGAAAGTGATATGTTGCCTAATGATGATTTAGACGACGGCTTAGATGATTTTTCTGGCGACGAAAATTTACTTGATCAGGATGAGCTCGAAAGCTTGCTAAGCGATGACATTGTTTTTGATGATGAAAATACCGATGACGATGATGAGCTCGATATTTTTATGCAGCAAGGGTTTGATCAACCTTCAGATGAAAACGCTGAAGATATAGATTTAGACTTATCTGATGACTCAATTAACAATGATGAAATCCTAACTAATGACGATTTAGATAGCTTGTTTGATGAAGACGATAGTCTACCTGAATTTGAGGCACCGCAAACAAGCGAAGCTTTAGAGGATGACAGCTTAGAATCTCATGATGAAATGGCGGCTTTAAGTGTAGAGCTTGCAGATGAAGATAATTTTGATATAGATGAATTATTAGATCAAACATCAACAGAATTAGATACCTCAAATAACACTTCAGCTGAACTTGAGACAAGCTACGATTTTGATTTAGACGATATAGATAGCTTAATTGATGAGGCGAATGACCCAAAAAGTGATGTGGTAGATGACTCACTTGATGCAGAGTTACTCGACGAAGATGAACTTCTAGAAGAAAGCGACGACTTTGATTTAGACGACATAGATAGCTTAATTGATGAGGCTGCAGTCGATACTGCAGATGACTCATTAGTTGAGGAAAGTGAAGACTTTGATTTAGACGACATAGATAGCTTAATTGATGAAGCAGCAGTTGATACTGCAGATGACTCATTAGTTGAGGAAAGTGACGACTTTGATTTAGACGACATAGATAGCTTAATTGATGAAGCAGCAGTTGATACTGCAAATGATTCATTAGTTGAGGAAAGTGACGACTTTGATTTAGACGACATAGATAGCTTAATTGATGAGGCAGCAGTTGATACTGCAAATGATTCATTAGTTGAGGAAAGTGACGACTTTGATTTAGACGACATAGATAGCTTAATTGATGAGACTGCGGTTGATACTGCAAATGATTCATTAGTTGAACAAAGCGATGACTTTGATTTAGACGACATAGATAACCTAATTGATGATGAAGTAAAAAATTCAGATGTAAGAGATTCAGAAATTGATAATGCATTGGCAGACTCAGTTGAGGATTTAGCAGATGCTCAAGAAGAATTAAATGTTGATGATATTGAGTCGCTTGCTTCATCATTAAATGAAGAACCTGAGCTTATAGAAGAACCTGAGCTTGA